>JAPLJE010000202.1 GCA_026388755.1 Deltaproteobacteria bacterium
ACCCGAAGAACATACAATCATCCCTACCGGAACCGAACGGATTCTTGTAGTGGATGATGAAAAGGCCATTATTGACATCATCAAAAAAAATCTTTCACCCTTGGGGTATACGGTCGAAACCAGAACCAGCAGTCTTGAGGCGTTAGAGCTTTTCAAGGCGACGCCTGACAAATTTGATTTGCTCATTACCGATATGACCATGCCGCAGATGACCGGCGATATGCTGGCCCGTGAGCTGATGAAGATCCGTCCGGACTTGCCGGTGATCCTTTGCACCGGTTTCAGCGAAAATATCACCAAGAAAAAGGCCGATACAATGGGGATTAATGCCTTTCTGCTGAAGCCGCTGCTCAAAAAAGAAATGGCCCATAAGATCCGAAAGGTGCTGGATGAGGCCAAAGGCACAACTCAGCAATAATTATCCGAAAGTTGAATTCTTTGGTCAGTTGGAAGCCCTTTTCTCTGCGCTTTATCCCATTCAAAACATTAAAAATAAACAAATCGGTCTTGATCATATCAGAAGGCAAACTTCGATATCTTACCTGTTGAAGGGATGTTACGATGAATAAAAGACGCATATTTTACTTATTACCAACAATTCTTACGCTGATTGTCGTTGTCTCCGGCTGGTTTGCCACGGATTTTCTTGGCAATAAAGCCCGGCAGGAAATCACCGAACAAAGCCAGGCTTCAATATCAACCCTGTCCATCTATCTATCCTCTACCCTCACAAACATCGAAGGGGCCGTTAAATCCCTGGCTGGGTCTCCCTGGATCGCTCCTGCGCTGATGTCTAAAAGGGATCAGGATATCGTAAATGCCAATAGCGCATTAGACAGATACAATTTCGCTATCAACGCTTCCGTGTCCTACCTGATGGACGCCGACGGCATGACGGTGGCATCCTCCAACCGTAAAGATCCGGACAGCTTTGTAGGCAAGTCCTATCGTTTTCGTCCTTATTTTATAGAAGCGGTCAAAGGCCAACTCTGCCGTTATTTTGGACTGGGCATTACTTCCGGAAAGAGAGGATTCTATGCCGGCTACCCGGTTCAGAATCATCTGGGTCAAGTGCTTGGCGTTGTCACGATGAAAAAGGATCTGGATGAGATGGAGAATTTTTTCAGCAAATACCCTTTTTGCTTTCTCATCAGCCCAGACGGCATTATTTTCCTTTCCAGCACACCGGCAATGGTTCTAAAAAGTCTTTGGCCGCTGGACAAAGCAGTACGGGAAACATTGATTGCTTCTCAGCAATTCGGCAATAAACCCTTTGATGCCGTTATTGAAAAGGCAGTTGCCGATGGTGCGGAAGTCACTTTGGAAGGAAAGGGTTATTTTGTCTCCAGGAAGGTGATTGACAGCGACGGTTGGTCGATTGTGTTTCTGGCCCCGACAGATCGTGTCGGGATTTACAAATTGATCGGCATTCTGGCAACGATTTCTGTAAGCTTTATCATTATAATCTTTTCAGGCATTATCTATGTTACAGACCGATCCAAGGAGGTTTTTCGGCAAAGTGAAGAGAGCAAGCGCCTGTTACTTCATACAGTCGGAGACGGCATATTCGGGGTGGATACCGCGGGGCAGGTAACCTTCGTCAACCCCGCCGCCCTGCGCATGCTTGGATTTGCCGAAGAGGAGATGTTATGCCAAAACGTGCACAGTCTCATCCACCATTCCCACGAGGACGGTTCCAACTACCCGGATGAAGACTGCCCTATGTACGCCTACTACACCCATGCCGCCGATAGTCATGTTGTGGATGAGGTGCTCTGGCGCAAGGATGGCAGCAGCTTCCCGATGGAGTATTCCAGTATGCCGATCATCCAGGACGGCAAGGTCATGGGTGCAGTGGTAAACTTTAAGGATATCACCGACCGCAAGCGGGCAGAGGAATCGCTCCGGGTGAGCGAAGCCCGCCTGCGGGTCATCACCGACTCCGCCCAGAACGCCATCATCATGATGGACCCAAATGGTCTCATCTCTTTTTGGAATCCTGCGGCTGAGCACATTCTTGGCTATAAGCGCACCGAGGCTATCGGGCAGAACCTGCATGCTTTAATCGTGCCCCCCCGTTATTACGAAGCGCACCAAGCTGCCTTCCCTGTGTTTC
>JAPLJE010000781.1 GCA_026388755.1 Deltaproteobacteria bacterium
CGCCTGTCCCGAATACAAGAACTGATTTGCCGGCAGCATCAAAACCGGCATCTTTCAGGGCATCCATGAAGCCTATGGCGTTCGTGTTATACCCTTTGAGTTTATCCCCTTTCCGAACAATGGTGTTGACCGAACCGATAATTGTCGCGCCCTCGGAGAGTTCATCAAGATAGGGGATAACTGCTTCCTTGTAGGGTATGGTGACATTGGCACCGGCCACATTTAAATTTCTGATCTCTCTTACCGCTTTTTCGATCTCCCCGGGTTTGACCATGAAGGGCTCGTAAGTCCCTTTTATGCCGACTCTCTTCATTATCGCTGAAAAATATTCAGGTGCTTTTGTATGAAATACCCGTTCATCGCCTATAATGTAAAATTTTTTTTCGATCCGCGGGTTTCCAGAAACAGGGTGACTTTCCATTTCATCGCCTCTTTTACTCTTATAAACAGCTACAATGAAGACCAAGGGGAACATGATTTCGCAACAGGCGCTTAATCGACCATCAAAACGCCGTTTTTGCCGTTTGCCTTGATTTGAAACAAGGCACCATCGGCAAGGGCCAGCAGTTCCTGACTATCCTTGGCGTCTTCAGGAAAAGACGCCAACCCCAGACTGATTCCGACATGAATATTGTGCCCATCGTCGCAAAGGTACGGCGTTTCATTTATTTTCATGCGGATATCTTCCGCCTTTCGATATGCCGCTGCCTTGGACATATCCGGAAGAACCACCACGAATTCATCTCCGCCGTAGGCAACACCAAAATCCGGTTCCTGGATGCACCCCATCAGGGTGCCGGCGATCTCGTGGAGAACCCGACTTCCTTTGAGATGTCCGTAAGTGTCCACCACCTGTTTGAAATTATCCACATCCATGAAGATCAGGGACACGGGAGATCGATCTGAGCTTCTTTCCGAAATAAGATCGGCAAGGGACTGATAGAGGAAGCGGGTGTTATACATCCCGGTCAGGTTGTCGCGGATGGACAGATCATGAATTTGGGCATAGCGCTTCATGTTTTCCACGGCAATTGCCGCATAATCCGCAATGACCGAAAGGAGGCAAATGGTTCGCTCGCCGGTGCTGCAGGGGTTTACCAGCTCGATTACCCCGGAACATTTGCCGGCAAAGACAAGAGGAACGGCAATAATGGATCGAGTTTTCATCCCAGAAAGCCGATCCACCGTTCTGCAGAACATGGGGTTGTCGTATACGTTGTTGACGATCATCGGACTCTTACGGAGAACCGCCTGTCCGGCAATGCCCTCTCCAATCCTCAATCGAATGTCTTTAACGATATCCGGATTTAGATTCACACAGACTTCAAATCGCAATTCCCCTCTTTTTTCATCCAACAGCAGCAGAGACCAGTTTTTAGCGGGCAGCAGCTCGGAAACCTTTTGAAGCATCTTTCTGAAGAACCGCTTGGGCTCCAGTTCAGAGGTCAATGCTTTACCAATCTCCAGACAAGAGAGACAATCCTCCCGGCTGAGCGGGTTTTCCAGTGGCAGAAGTGTTTGTTCTATCATACGGAATCGCCTTTGAATCGATATCCTGAAAGATCATGCAACATATCTTTTATTGAATATACAGGGAAGAATTCCAAAGAACTATCCTTTAGCACAGTGTTCGCAATCCTGCAGGTCTACCTCGAACCGTTGAGTTTTGTCCCATTTGTGCTCTCGTCGCAAAACGAAATCATCGTAGACTCCTTTCAGCACCACTGCAATCCAAAGTTGACAGTAGGTGAAATAAGACAGGACGATAAGCCCGATATTGAGCGGTGTGTCTTCCCGCTCACGCGACAGAGCGATGATCAGCTCAAGCGTAAAGAGACCGAAAGCAAAGAACCACACCTCGCGGTATGGGCCGGGAACCGGAATCGAAATCCAGCCAAGAACCGCCAGCACAAAAAGAAGATCCGAGAGCAGGATCGCCATGAAAAAAAGGTAGTACACCGCCATGGTATAGAAGAGCTCCATGCCCACAACCCTTGGTTTGATCTTAAAAATACGAGCAACATGTTTTTCAAGCACATAGTTGTTACCCCTTGCCCACCGCACCCGCTGTTTGAACCAGACCCGCAGATTCTCGGGCTCCTGTTCCCAGGTAACCGCATATGGTATGAACTTGATCAGATACCCGGCCTCGTAGATACGAATGGAGAGCTCGGAGTCTTCGGTCAAGGCTTCCGTATCCCATCCTCCCAACTCCTCGATGAGGGTTCGCCGCATCAGGTAGTTTGTGCCTGGAAGAGTCGCCATCTGGAACAGATTCCATCGTCCGGCCTGAATGATCCACTGGAAGGCAAGACCTTCGATATTGACAAAGCGGGTCAGAATATTTTTCTTCTTATTGATACAACGGAATTTGCCGACAACAGCGCCGAGGCGCTCATCGGTGACTATCTGGCGGGCAAGATGAATTACTGAATTCGCTTCGGGAGTGTTATCGGCATCAAAAATTCCGATGACATCGTGACGGCAGAGCTCAAGGCCCTGGTTCAAGGCCGCTGCCTTGCCCCGCGCAGCAAGCGCCAAGGGGACGTTAAAGAGCCGGACCCTTGAATCCTTAGAAACAATCGTTTCGACGATAC
>JAPLJE010000254.1 GCA_026388755.1 Deltaproteobacteria bacterium
ATCGGACCTGCCGGTGAGATGAAAATGGCCTCGGCAACGGTTGCGATCACGGACATGGAACAGCGGCCCACCCGTCATGCCGGACGTGGCGGCGTCGGCGCGGTCATGGGGTCCAAACAGGTCAAGGCCATTGTTCTGGATGATTCGGAAATGCCCATGCGCAGTCCAAAAGATCCAGAAAAATTCAAGGAAGCCAACAAAAATTTTGTTCAGGGCCTGCGCAAGCATCCGGTTACCGGAGAAGGACTTCCCACCTATGGCACCAATGTTCTCACCAATGTGATCAATGAAGCCGGCGGGCTTCCGACAAATAATTTTAAAACCGGTCAATTTGCAGGAGCTGCCAAAATCAGTGGTGAAGCCTTGGCTGAACTTGAAAAAGCCAGGGGCAGCAACCCTACGCACGGCTGTCACAAAGGCTGCGTGATCCGCTGCTCCGGAACTTTTGTGGATAAAGACGGGAATTTTCTGACCAAGCAGCCGGAATATGAATTTTCTGACCAAGCAGCCGTAATATGAAACCGTCTGGGCCCATGGTGCCAATTGTGGAATCGACGATCTGGATGCCATTGCCATGATGGATCGCCTGGATGATGACTTCGGAATTGATACCATAGAAATGGGCGCGACAATAGCTGTCGCCATGGATGCGGGGATTGCAAAATTCGGAGATGCCGAAGCTGCCATAAACCTGATCAAGGAAGTGGGCAAAGGCACCCATCTGGGACGCATTCTGGGAAACGGCGCCGGTTTGACCGGAAAGGTCTTCGGCATCGAACGGGTGCCGGTGGTTAAAAACCAGTCCATGCCGGCCTACGACCCCCGGGCTGTCCAGGGAATGGGGGTAACTTACGCGACCACCACCATGGGCGCGGATCATACCGCGGGATATGCGGTAACGGCTAATGTTCTGGGCGTCGGCGGAAATGTCAATGCCTTGAAACCCGAAGGCCAGATTGAACTGTCCCGGAACCTTCAAATCGCAACCGCGGCCATCGACGCCTCCGGTATGTGCCTGTTTATCGCCTTTGCGATTCTGGATCAGCCGGAGACATTTCAGTCGCTGGTGGATATCCTCAGCGCCTTTACCGGCCAGAACCTCACCGGTGATGATGTGGTAGCGCTGGGAAAATCCATTTTGACAAACGAAAGGGATTTTAACGCCAGAGCCGGCTTCACCAGCAAGGATGACCGGCTTCCGGAATATTTCAAGAAAGAATCCCTGGCTCCGCACAACGTCACATTCCAGGTCAAAGACGAAGATCTGGACCAGGTATTCAACTGGTAACCAACAGAGAATCCATCGCAAGCGTGAAGGACCTATTCGGGCTTTCACGCTTGCTTCCGAAGGACTTGCAGAATGAATTCGGGCTGATCTATCCCTTTACTTTGCCAGACCCAGCCTTCTTAACGTCAAATAGCGCATCATCTCATAAAGCGCTTTCACAAAATCCGCACAATTTCCGGTCGGCTTCCGCCTTCGGGAAGCGCCCGTCACACCGCCCGGGATAAAGGTAAGTGCCCCGGTTTCTTTCATGCTGAGCGACAACTCGATATCCTCCATAAGCTTGATTGCAGGGAAATGATACGGGAATGCGCCGCGCCTGAAGAACTTCACCTGACCCCCAATGGAAATGCCCGAGATAAGGGTCCAGAACCGGCTCAACAAAGGCGCAAACCGGTTCTGGCGCAAGCCGAGCCCCGAATCATCGTATATGGCGCCAAAGCATCCGCCCACAGCGCTATCGTTTTCCTGAAGCGCGCACAGCATGCGGGGAATCGCGCCCGCTAAAAGCCTGGAATCTGCATGGAGCAGGACAATAACATCGTTTTGTGCAGCGTTGATGCCGCTACTAATCTGCATCCCCCTTCCGGACGCGGATGGAAGAATCTTTACATCCGGAAAAGCTACAGCGATGTCCGGGGAGCCATCCATGGAGCCGTCGTCGACAACAATGATTTCAACCGGACAATCCCGATTGTCTATGGATTGGATGCACCCGGAAATATTCTGCGCTTCATTATCCATCAGTATGATTACGGACAC
Source organism: Deltaproteobacteria bacterium (assembly GCA_026388755.1). Lineage (GTDB taxonomy): Bacteria > Desulfobacterota > Desulfobacteria > Desulfobacterales > Desulfatirhabdiaceae > RAAP-1. Next base: position 2,048 of record JAPLJE010000254.1, read on the forward strand.
ACTTTGAGCCGGCGGAAATCGGGCCGGCCAGTACTGGCGGTTTTTCCAGAAACACCAGAGACCGGCAGCGATAAAGGGCAAAAATTCAATTCCTTGAAGAAATGGTTTGCTGTGCCATAAAGCGTGGGTGGCCCAGGGGTGAAAAAAGAAAACAAGTGGCAGAATAGTCGCATGAAGAATGATCCAGGGAGTGGGACGATACAATACCAGAAATGGGGTGATCAGCAGCAGATACCAGGTGTGAAATGTCGGGGTAAAAATCAATAACAAGGCGGATAACAGGAAAACAGACCGGAGCCTGTCCGGTGTCAGAAAAAATACAAACCCCGAGAGGCCTGCCGCACAAAACATGGCAATCCAGGTTGAAGGCAATTCTCCGATGATGCCCTGGCTGACATAATTGAACAGACCGTTGAAGTGAAAATCGGAAATAAAAATATTGAAACTGGATAAAAAATTGATTCCCGGATCAACATAAGGCAGCATCAGCCCAAATGGAAGCAGAAAAAGGGGAAAGTATTTAAGATTGTCGCGCTCAACAAGCAGGGGCAGAAAGATGACAGGCGTCAGTTTTGTCATGGCGGCAAGCCCGAGCGCCGGATACATCAGCCATGGCTTCTTCTGCCTGCAACCATAAAGGGACAGCATGATCCAGAAAACCAGGATGCTTTCAAGATGGCCTTCCCCTGCCACAGTAATTATCGTCAGAGGGTTCAGCGCATACAGGACGATTTCCCTGAAATCTGAAGAAAATGGACGTATCATAAGCAGCAGCAGGAAAATCGTACCCAGATCAAAGAGAACAAGGATTGTTTTAAAAAACCAGAAGGTTGGTGATATCGCAGCGCCTGCCTTAAACAGCATCTGCGCAAAAGGCCAGTAAATCGCAGGGATATTTTTAAAATTGATATCCTGCCAGTTTTCATTCCTGAGTTGTTTCAGTGCTTCGGCTTCCGGAGCAAGCAGGTACGGGTTATACCCTGCAAGCTGGACTTCTCCTTCCCAGACATAACGGTTGATATCGCTGTTTTCCGGAAACTGAAAAATTGCAACCACCCTTACCAGGAGCGCCAGCAACAGAACGGCGGCAAGCATCTGCTTTCCTGGCCAGTGCTTCATGATCCAGAACATGCTCAGGAACATGCCTGCCGATCCAATAATATAATAGGCGCTTCCGATAATATTGTCGCCGGGGACCAGAAGAAACGCCGAAAAAAGCGCATAGGCAATAAAAGCGCCGAAGCCATGAACCACTTTCAGATGAAAACGATTTTCCAATACCACCTCAATCCAGCAAAAATGCTGAAAGACGGTCAATTTGTTTCAATCCATGGAAAAAATGCTATTATTATATCTTTTATGCTTTGGCATGGCAATAAGACAACTGCGGATTTTTCCCTGGCGTCAAACGGTTCAAACTCACTTGTCGTCAGAGGATGACTGGCGGATGTAATACAGGGCGGAATAAATCATCGTTTGACACGATCGGTGCTATGCGATACATGAGAATTACAATGAGTTAGGCAGGCTATGGAAATTTATAAAACATATTCGATTTTCAAGTGAAAAAAACAGTCAGTTGGGTTTACAAAAGCATCTGGATTTACCGCCTGATCATGAGTTTTCTGTATTTGGGCCGATATCGTCAGCGATTCCAAGACATCATCGCTGTCATGGCTCCCGGGGATCGCCGGATTATCGAGTTATGTTTCGGGGATATATACATTGCGGAATACTGCAAAAAAAGCTTAAGGCAGTGGACCGGCTACGACATTAATGATGTGTTCATTGATTTTGCCTTGAAACGTGGCCATCATGCCGTTCACGCTGACATTCTGTCCTTGAAAAAACTCCCCCAGGCGGATGCTCTGATTTTTGCCGGCTCTTTATACCATTTCAATGAGAACTTGCATCATATATGGCAATTGATGACTTCGTGTGCAACAAAGATTATTCTCTCTGAGCCTATAAAAAATATCACATCAGCCAAAAATTTCATCGGAAAAATCGGGGCCAGGGCTACTGCCGTACGAAATGGCGCCGAGGCCTTTCGTTTTGAACGTGACTCCTTGATTGAAATGCTGGATTATTTTCAAGAAACATACAATTTTACTTATGAAATTGTTTCAGAAAAGAAGGATATTCTAATAATAATTAATGAAAGAAATCAGCATCGTCATTCCGGTTTATAACAGCCAAGGCAATTTAATTGAACTGGCCAGGCAGGTTCATGATGCTTTAGCGGAAATGAGCTATGAACTGATATTGGTCAACGATGGAAGCAAGGATCGAAGTTGGGAGATTATTGTTCAATTATGCCGGCAAAATCATCATGTCATCGGTGTGAATTTACGAAAGAACAGCGGGCAGGATAATGCCATCATGGCCGGACTCTCGTATGCCACGGGCAATTATACGGTGATCATGGATGATGATATCCAGCACTCTCCTTATGATATCATCAAACTCTATGATGAATGCCGGATAGGGTATGACGTTTGTTATGCGAATTTTTTAAAGAAGAATCAGGCATTGTGGAAAAACATGGGCAGTTGGTTCAATGGAAAAATCGCTGATGTTTTAATCGATAAACCAAAGCATATTTACCTTTCCCCATTTCAGATCATCAGAAAAGAGGTGGTGGAAGAAGTATTAAAATACAAAGGTCCCTATCCTTATGTTCAGGGATTGTTGCTTCAAATAACCAACAACGTCACGCAGATAACCATCGAGCATCATGAGCGGTACCAAGGGAAAGGTAGTTTCAATTTTTTTCGATCATTGTCCGTTTTTTTTAAACTTGCGACCAGTTTTTCCGTTTACCCCTTGAGAATTGCTTCGCTATTGGGTTTTTTGGTTGCCTCCATCGGTTTTGTGCTGGCTTTGTTTTATTTACTTGAATACTTTTTAACCGACCATGCGGTTGAAGGCTGGTTGACGCTGGTTTTGATCAATTTGATCATCGGAGGGTTGGTTCTGGCTTCCATTGGTTTGATTGGTGAGTATATGGGACGAATGTATCTCAGCCTGAATTTCAAACCGCAGTATACTGTCAAAGAAACAGTCAGATTCAATGAAACCGAATAGCATTCATAAATCTTTTATATTGTGAATAAGCAGATGATTCCCTTGAAGCTGCTGCGGAGAACTCATTTCACGGTTGACTTGATCCTTTGATTTGAAAGCGGGGTTTGCCGATCCAGTAGGCGTCTTCCATCCCTTCTCGAAAGGCACTGAGCGCTTCGGGTGAAGAATTCACCCGAAGGTTGCTGTAGGATTCATCGGAATTCTGCCACCGCTCATGCCAGTAAACCGCTGCCTTGATTCGCGGGAACCGTTCCTTAAAATCTGAAAAAGCCTTCTTGAACCACTCCGCCTTGTTTCCGGCAGCCGGAAACTCTCCCACGCCCCATTCCGCGGCCATTAATGGTTTGGAAGGGTCAACCTTGCATACTTCCTGGTATGCCTTATTGCATACGTCAAAAAACGAACCCCAGCCCATGAATTTATCAAGTTTGCCATATATACTCAGCCCAAGCCAGTCCACATATTTTGAACCCGGATAATAAGCGGCAAAGTGGTTCCAGTCCCCAGCCGGATGGGAATAGTTGTTCAGGTGAAAGACCCATTGAATATTGCGGGCTCCTTTTGCGCGAACCCGATCCACCACATACCGGTAGGCTTGCTTGAAAATCTTGGGACCCAGATAGTCTGGCGGTTGGTTTACAGAATCGCTTTGTCCGCCGCCATAATAATATCCGGCCCAGGGGAACCAAGTTCCATTCATTTCAATCCCCCAGGCAACCAGCAGGGGTTTGCCAAAATTCCTGGCGTCATCGGCCCATTTGTCGATATAAGCATCCCACATGCCGCCGAGGATGTTGTAGAGATTAAAGCGGTCCGGAAGGGCGCTTTCTATATAGGGCTTATCCCAAGGGGACCAGTAAAGCAGGGGAACTGCGCCGTAGCTGGAAACGATATGAACGTTTTTTATGGGGAATTGCTGTTCTCCCCAGAAATTCCCAAGCCCGATAATGGCCTGGTGTTTCCCCACCATTTTTTCAAAACCTTCGATGGCTTCCAGCGTCACGTCATCTTCGCCCTCGCCAAAATCCACGTAAGCGCCGGTGTAAGCGCCTTTTTCCGGAACGGTCAGTTCCTGAACGGTCGACGCCTGTTTTTCTGCTGCACAAACGAGTGGTTGATTTGAACAGATAGCGAGCCCGAGCAAGATAGCAATAAGAGTTGTCGAAGATATCCATCTGAATTGCAGCTTGCATTTATAAACAGGTCTGGCTGTATGGGGGCTGATATGTTGCAGGTGTCCAGGGCGTTTCATCCGCTTTCCTTCAGTGAATTTACGGGTGCTCATCTGTCTGTCCTGTGTCAAATAAAGCATGGTGGCCTATATAAAACATTAGGTTACGGATGCGGTCCGTTCCAGTTTTCCCCAACTCACCAATGCCCCCTTTGCGGCTTTAATCAGCGCTTTCCATATCACCCAGCTCAGCATCGGCCGGTAAACAAACCGCATGGGAAGGATCAGCCAGGCCCGGCGAACCGGTTCGTGTTCCATCAGGCAGGCCAATGCTGCCAGAAGGAAATCCATCAGGAGAAAAATGCCAAAATACGCATAAAGAGACGGACTGCTCTTTCCGAGGAACAATGAGCCGATGACCAGCGCATCAATCACCGGTGCAATCGCCACCAGAAGCACCTGAAAAAACCAGATGCCGGGTAGGCTGAAACATCCCAATGCCTTGAAGCGGGGATTCAAGACCATATCCCGGTGCTTCCAGAGGCACTGAATGGTTCCAAAGGCCCAGCGAAAGCGCTGTTTGGCCAGAGTGGCTATGGTTTCAGGGGCTTCTGTAAACGCCAGTGCATCCGAGACATATGCAATCCGGAATCCTTCCCGGTGCAGACTCAATGTTAAATCCGTATCCTCAGCCAGCGTATCGGTGCTGATGCCGCCTGCCTGAAGAACGGCATTTTTCCGAACCGCACTGACCGCTCCCGGAACAACCGTGATGCAGTTGAGGTGGTGATAGGCCCGGCGGTCCAGGTTGAATCCGCAGATGTATTCCAGGGCTTGACAGCGGGCAATAAATCTTCGAAGGTTGCCAACCTTGGCATGTCCGGAAACGGCGGCCACATTTTTGTCCTGAAGCGGCTGAACCAATCGCGTCAGGGTTTCCGGCTGGAATCGGGTGTCGGCATCCAGCATGACCACGATGTCATCCGTAATCGATGCCAGTCCGTTTCGTCAGGTGGACCCGGCGATCGTTTCGGGAAAAGGCTTCCACAACCCGGGCGGTTTTATCCGCGGATCCGTCATCAACAACCCAAACCGAAATACCTCCGGAATATGTTGTGGTCAATACGGATTGCAGCGTTTTTTCAATCACCTTTTCCTCGTTGTAAGCGGCGATTAAAACACTGAGGGAAGGGCTGAAAACGGATGTTGACCGTCCGGCAGCCCTGCGCTGATGAATCAGCGCCAATACCGTCACTGCAAGGGTGCGCAGAACAACCAGCAGGGTGGCGACAATCATAAACGCCCATAAAAACATCGTAACTGCATGAAGAATCCGGAAACCGCTTCCACTGACCATTCGGGTAACCGGTATCATCTCCTTTTTAATATGTGGCATCACGATTTCCGGAGATTCTCCCAGAAGCTGGGTCAATGAAACGATTCGGTCTCCCCGGTTTTCAAGGTAATCCAGAATCAGCGGAAGCGCTTCAATAGTCTGGCTGCGGTCTCCGCCGGCGTCATGGAGGAGTACGATATTGCCGCCCATCTGCCGGGAATGTTTGACCCGATCCATAATCTGCTCAGTTCCGGGCTGAGCCCAGTCTTCCGGATCAATATCCTCTGTTACTGTCAGATATCCCATGTCCTGGGCCATCTTCAGTGGCAGGATTTCCGAAAGACTGGCGGGCCGGGAGTCTGCGCTGTAGGGCGGACGAAACAAGATGGTGGATCTGCCCGTCAGGGTTTCGATGAGACGCTGCGTGGCATTCAGTTCGAGCTTCACGCGCTCATCTGAAATCAGCGACAGATCGGGATGGGTGTAAGTATGAACTCCGATTTCATGTCCTTCCTCAACAATGCGCTGGACAAGTCCGGGATATTCCTCCATTTTGGAACCCACCACAAAAAACGAGGCTTTTACCCCTCTGGCTTTGAGAATATCCAGGAGCTGAGGCGTCCATTCTGAATCCGGACCATCATCAAAACTGATGGCAACTTCGTCATCCTTTCCATTTCCCTGATGGCTGACCGTCAGATAGCTGGGGAATTTCTCGTATGTTTCCGTAACCCTTCCAGCAGAATCCAATTGAATATGTCGAATTCCGCTCGAACGGGTATCTTCGATGGTCAAAAACTCTCCCTTGCCGACATGGGTGGCGCCGCCGGCTTTTAGCGCGCTAATTTTTTCCAGTGTATCATCCGTTAGTTCAAATGGTTTTATGCGAAGTGCCGTCCAGATGGCCGGATCTTCCGATCCCAATTGAAAAATAGCAATTCCCCCAACATTCAGACTCCGGGCCGTTTTAAATTGATTGGCAAAAGTCGCTACATCCAGAAACCATACCGTATGCTCTGTGCCGGCGTCCGTATAGGAAAAACTGGGGTTGTATACCGGAGACTTGACCTCATTGGTCTGAAGTCCGGATCGACCCGCACGGGTCATGACGTCTGCAAAGCTGACGGTTTCGGCCTTTTTCTCGCCGCTTGTCCAGTCATACCCGTATGACCCCAATTCCACAAT
>JAPLJE010000815.1 GCA_026388755.1 Deltaproteobacteria bacterium
ATCCGGTTCGCCACCCGAAACAGCTCCCTGAGCCGATGTTCGATCATGATCAGGGTAATGCCTTCCATTTGCAGCCGTTCAATCAGGGGCACCATGCTGGCGATTTCGCTCATGCTTAAACCGGAAAAGACTTCGTCACAAATAATGATCTCCGGTTTTAAGGCCAGGCAGCGGGCGAGCTCCAGGCGCTTGAGATAGCCGGTAGGCAGGGTGGCGGCGATTTTGTAAGGCACGTAGGAATCCCGCTCAAAGCCGATTTCCTCCAAAATATCGATACTGACGGTGTTTCTGTCCCCCAACCTCCCGCCGCCGCGCCATCCCCCCGTGCGTTTCGCCCGGGGAGAGAAAAGCGGAATAACCAGGTTCTTATAGGCCGGCAGGGTGTAATAGGGCCGCATGATCTGAAATGTGCGGGTAACACCCATGTCTGCGATCTTATGGGGTGGTGTGTTGGAGATGTCCCTGCCCCGGAAGAAAACACGGCCGGACGTTTTTTTGATGAATCCGGTAATGCAGTTTACCACTGTCGTTTTCCCCGAGCCGTTGGGGCCGATGATCCCTAATATCTCCCCCGCATGGACATCGAAACTGACACCGTTTAAAGCCTGTATGCCGCCAAAGGCCTTGCTGACTTTTTCTACCCGGAGAATGGGCTCAAGATCTGCATCCGTTTTCATATCCGGGTCCACCTTTCAAATTGTTGATATTTGCGCTGCCCGTAAACCATAATCCCTTCGCTGCGGAAAATGATAAAGGCAACCAGAATCAGCGCATAGAAAACGACACGCAGGGTTCCGAACTCCCGCAAAAGCTCTGAGATGGGAACCAGAATCAGACAACCCAGCACGGGTCCGACAAGAGTCCCTCCCCCGCCGATCACCGTGGCGGCAATGGGTAAAATTGAAAAATCGAGTGCAAACTGGGAAATCCCGGACCACATATAGATATGCACCAGACATGCGCCGCTCAAACATCCCATGGCCGAGGCGATATATACGGCCATGGCTTTATACAGGGTAACATTCATACCGGAGGCCCGGATCGCCTGGTCGTTGTCCTTGACGCCGCGCAGGACAAGGCCGAGATCGGTGGTAACCAGCCTCCTGACACCAAACAGGAGCAAGAGTAAAACGCCGATGATAAAGTACTGTTCCGCCCAGCGGTTGGTGAAACTGTCGATACCCGTAATGCCGTCGGTGCCGCCGAGAATATCCAGTGCTTCGATCAGCCGCGCCACAAAAAGGGGATACATGAGACTCACAATGGCAAAGTAAACTCCCCTTAACGGCAGGCAGGGCAAAAGCAGCAACGTGCAGATGCCGCCTCCGGCAAGGGCGGCCAGCGGAACGGTCAGCCAGGGAGTCAGGCCCCAGGCGGTATTCATTATGGCAGCCATATAACCGCCGACACCGACAAAAAATGCCCCTCCCAGTGAAACCAGTCCGACGAAATGGGCCAGAAAGTCGAAGCTGAGTGCCAAAATGGAGTAGATGCAGGTGATGGTGATGACGCGCTGCCAGTACATGCCCGGCAACAGCAGCGGCAGGGCCAGCATTCCCAAAATCAGGACCAGCCGCGGCAGGGCAAGATAGGACAACTCCCTGATGGACATCAGGGCATAAATGCCGTCAGTGCGCACCTTGATGCCCCGGTCGATTCGTCCTTGCGGCGCTGGATATTATTTCCCATTTAGGCCCTCTCGTTATGACACAAAAAAGGATACATATGAAAACCATCGGAATTCTTGGCGGACTGGGTCCGGAATCAACCTCTGAATCGTTTTTGATGAATTAAAAGCCTTATCCCCTATTCCC
>JAPLJE010000482.1 GCA_026388755.1 Deltaproteobacteria bacterium
TCTGTCTGTTTCTCCTGTATATGGTCATCGTCTGGGTCTGCGCCTGGTTTCCTTATGATAAACTCTACCGGAACAATATATCCCTTCGCGCTTATGTTTCTTCGCAAATTTCCTTCAGCATTCCCGTGGTGTTGCCCTGGCTGCTGATTTCCGGCGCATCCGATATCCTTCTGGCCCTTCCTTTCGAGCTTCCCAAAAAACTACTGGCAACATCCACGGGTCAGATCCTGTTCTTTCTAATTTTTCTGATTGCCGTTGCGCTTACCGGGCCGGCCATGATTCAAAAATTCTGGCGATGCAGACCCCTTGAGCCAGGGCCCGTTCGGCAGAGGATTGAAAATCTGAGCAGTCGTGCCGGGTTTACTTTTGCCAATATCGTTTACTGGCCGGTTCTGGGCGGTCGAATGATTACCGCCGGGGTCATGGGGTTGATCAAGCCTTTCCGGTATCTTCTGATCACCGAAGCCTTGCTGGAGTTTCTCAGCCCCGAAGAGGTCGATGCGGTTGTGGCGCATGAAATCGGTCATGTTCGCAAAAAACATCTCCAGTTTTATCTTTTTTTCTTTGCCGGATACATGCTCATTTCCTATACCCTGTTTGATGTCATTCTGATTGCCATCCTCTATGTTCCGCAGCTCTACCCGCTGATGGAACAGGTTCAGGGAAGACAGTCGACCGCAACATCGGCTTTTTTCAGTCTGGGTGCAGTACTCTCATTTTTAATCTATTTTCGGTATATTTTCGGCTATTTCATGCGAAATTTCGAGCGCCAGGCAGACGCTTTTGTATTTACTCTTTTTAACAGCTCTTATCCGCTTGTCACGACGCTGCAGAAAATTGCGATGACCAGCGGCCAGCCGGCAAATAAGCCCAACTGGCACCATTTCAGCATTTCGGAAAGAATCCATTTTTTGCAAAACTGTGAAGCAGACCGTTCCTGGATCAGCCGGCAGGACCAAAAAGTCCGCAGGAGCATCGCCGTTTACCTGGCGGGAATCCTGATGATCGGTGCGTTGGGGTATACCCTGAACTGGGGCGATACCGGTAAAAAACTGAATGCCCATCTCTTTGAACGGGTTCTGCTGCGGGAAATTGAAAAAAATCCAAACAATCCGGTTGCATATCATGTTCTGGGAGACAGCTATGTGCTTCGCAAAAATTTCGAGATGGCGCAACAGGCCTATGAAAAGGCGATCTTACTGCAGCCGGATAATTTTTCAGCGCTGAACAACCTGGCCTGGATTCTGGCCACCAGTGAAGATAAGGCATTCCGCAATCCCCGGCGTGCCGTGCTTCTAGCCGCAAGGGCTGCGGAATTGAAGCCTTCCGCCCAGATCCTGGATACGTTTGCGGAAAGCCTGTATCGCAACGGCCAGCCTGAGGAGGCGATCTATATTGGTGAAAAAGCGCTGCTTGCGGCAACCGGAGAGCGAAGCTATTTTGAAAAGCAGCTGGATAAATTCCGCCAGGCAGTGTCAGACCCCTCACAAAAACGGGGGCTTGCGGGATGACCGATGCTATGGCCTTGCGGTTTCAATAAGCCGGGTGTTCAGAATGTCTTTGGCCTGTTTTGCCAGTACGGTTGAAGGCCATGACAGCATCATCCGAAGTTTGCCGGTTCGCTGCTGCTGCGGCGCAACATCCGGATGCGCATCCAGATACGCCGAAGTTGTTTCCGCCAGCGCACCGGCGCCGTCAATCACCCGGACCTGTTTGCCGATTTTCCGCTGAATCACGGGCGACAATAGCGTATAAGGGGTGCTGGCCAGAATGAGCGTGTCAGTCTGGCGGGTCTTCAAGGGGATCAGATATTTTTTAACGATCATGGCTGTTACCGGTTTTTTCAGCCACCCTTCTTCGATGAGGGGAACCAGCAGCGGACAGGATACGGAATAAATGCCGGCTTCGGGACAAAGCTTTCGGATCTTCTCCGGATAGAGGCTGCTTTCGGTCACCGCGCGGCTTCCGATAATTCCAATGCGGCGATAGCGAGAATTGAGGACTGCCCGGTTCACCGATGGGGTGATGATGTCCAGGACCGGCACACCGGTACTTCCTGCCATTGCACTTCCGGCAATGCAGGAAAGCGTATGAGAGGCTATCAGGATCAGTCTTGCCCCGAGTCCGACCAGAAATGCCGTGTCTTGAACGGCATTTTGTATCATTTCATCCGGATTGAAGTCGGCTGCCGGAAAAATGCGCAGGTTGTCGCCGAAACACAACACATCAACATCGGGCATTTTCTCCCGGACCGATCGCGTCACGATCATACTGTCTATTCCTGAACCAATAATTCCTATCATATTCATTACCCCGTGAATTGAAAATCCTGTTGACTCATGCAGGCCAGACAGATTATGCATGCAAGACGCAATATTTATCAATAAAATGTGTCTGAACGAAAACACTTTTTCCAAATATAATTTCGAATTTCGACTGTACGGTTTTTCCGTTCAGTCACTTCCTATAACATTCCTTGTATCATCACTCAAGGAGGACATGACATGGAAAGCCGGATATCCAATGCATTACATCTGAAACATCACCCGATTGCGCTCATCTGGTCAAATCAGAAACCGGAAGGCGCCATGCAGTTCAAGGAAAACAAATGGGGATGTGTCATGTGGCTTGTTGCCAACGCTGCCAGGGGAGGTGCGGCTGTCTGCGACCGCAGAACCGTCGGCTGTTTCGGGGGCGGGGTGGGCGTGGGTTTCGATAATCAGTATAAGTTCTTTCCCGGCGGAGAAGACTGCTTCTGTCATTTTTTGTCGTCCGGGAACCAAAGCTGGGAAACCGGAAGACAGGCTGCGGAATATGCCAAATCGTTTATGACAAAAGAAACTCATGATAATTTTGTTCATGGAGAGAGGTATTTCAAAACGCCCGAACTGGTTCAAAAATTCATTGATTCGCTTCCCATCACGAATATTCCAGCCGAATACGTGGTGTTTAAACCTTTGAAAGATGTCGATCCTGGAAGTGAGTCCCCCCGGACGGTAATTTTCTTTGCCGATCCTGATCAGCTTTCCGCCCTGGTTGTTCTGGCAAACTACGGACGGGGAGACAACCAGAACGTCATCATTCCCTATGCTGCAGGCTGCCAGACCATCGGTATCTACCCCTATCAGGAAGCCAGATCACCCAGGCCTCGCGCGGTTGTGGGGTTGACGGACATTTCCGCCAGGGTCTATATCCGCAAACAGCTCGGCGACAATCTACTGAGCTTTGCCATGCCGTTTGCGCTCTTTGAAGAAATGGAAGCCAATGTCAAGGGCTCATTCTTACAGCGTCATACATGGAAAAACTTGATTCAGGATAGAATGCAACCGTCAGTTAAATTGTAACCCAAGGAGGTTACCGGTATGGACATGTCCCCTCCGGCCAATATTATTGATCTTGTTAATCGCCTGAAAAGCGCGCGACCTCGGCCCGATTTATCCGGTCTTAAAAAATATAAATATGCCGTCGGGCTGCTGATCGGGCTTTATATCGCTTTTCAACTATTTTTTGTTTACATCAAACCCAACGAATTCGGCATCAAGGTGGTCAGGATCGGCATGGATCGCGGGGTTCATAAGGACATCTACCCCTCGGGGCTTAATTTCATCATTCCCTTCGGCTTTCAGCAGATGTACGTTCTGCCCAAGGACATTCAGGTTCTGGAGCTGACCAACTCTCCCCAGACCGCGGCCAGATCGTCCCGGCATTTAAAGGCCGTTCACATTCAAACCTCGGACGGCTTTTTCGTGGACGTGGATGTGTCCATTTTGTACCGGATTGTTGATCCCTACCAGGTATTTACCCAGATCGGTCCCGGAATTCTTTATGAGGATAACGGCATCATCCCCAAGGCCGAACCCATTTTGAAAGCCTCGCTTGGCGAGCTGACCACCGAGGAATTCTACAACAGCCCGCTTCGGGCCAAAAAAGCCGATGCTGCCAGAGCCATGCTGAATCAGGAAATCAATCAGAAAGGGATTCAGATTGAACATGTGATGGTGCGGTATTTTAATTACAGCCCGGAGATTCA
>JAPLJE010000624.1 GCA_026388755.1 Deltaproteobacteria bacterium
GCGCCGTCATCGCCAGCGGATTTGCCGAATCGGAACGTATTTACGTAGCCCAGCGGCTTGGAGCTGGTCCATACATCAAAAAACCATATACCCTGGAGAAGATTGGCCGCGCCATTCGGGCCGAACTGGATCGACTCCTTACATAACGTTTTCCATCAAGTGAGGAATTGGCGATTAAACCAGGATGATATCAGGAACAAATGATGTGTTTCTCAAATGGAAGCTTCAGGAGCATCAAGCAGATGCAAGGAGGTAATCCGATGAAAAAAAACCACTGGATGGGGATCTTAAAAAAGATATGGATCAAGTATCTGTTTGCAGTTGCCTGGATCGGGCTCTGCTTGGAACCGTCAGTCGGTCTGGTTGCGGCAGCCGATGATCCGAATCCGCCGGCATCTCCTGTTAAGCTGATATTCATCCACCATTCAACGGGTGGAAACTGGCTGGCTGATCCCAATGAGGATGGGCCCTACGGCGGCCTTGGGCTTGCGCTGATGAATAACAACTACTTTGTCAGTGCCACCAATTATGGCTGGGGACCGGATAGCATCGGCGACCGGACCGATATCGTCAACTGGCCGGAGTGGTTCACCGGGCCAGATCGGGATGCGATCATGACAGCGGTTTATAGCGAGACCGGGCAGAACTTTCAGGATTTCGGCTCATGGACGCGACTGGCCGTTGATCCGGGCGGGCAAAACGAAATCATTATGTTCAAGTCCTGCTTCCCCAACTCCAATCTCTATGGCAATTCCCAGGACCCGCCTCTTGCCGAGCCCAATGACTGGGAATACTCGGTTGCCAACGCCAAGGCGGTGTACAACCGTCTGCTTACGTATTTTGCCACCCGGCAGGACAAGCTCTTTATCGTCATTGCCGCACCTCCCTTATCCAAAGCGGATTATCCCATTGATCCCAGTCTGTCCGCTGCCGCCCGTGCGGCCAATGCAAGGGCTTTCAACAACTGGCTCGTCAATGACTGGCTGAGCGGCTATGCTCACCACAATGTGGCGGTTTTTGATTACTACAATGTGCTGACCAGCAATGGTGGTACGGTCAATACTAATGATGCCGGGCAAAGCAGCGGAAATCATCATCGCTGGTGGAATGGCTCGATTCAATATGTTCAGGGCCTGAATAACAATTTTGCCGCGTACCCCAGCGGTGACAGCCATCCCACCACTGCCGGACATCAGAAAGCGACATCGGAATTTGTGTCTCTGCTCAACATCTATTATCACCGCTGGAAGCCTGCTCAGGTGGGCGCCGGACCCGGACTGGTTCAAACATCCCTTGCCGCGGATCAGGTCGTGGATCTCTTGATCAATTCCACCAACAGTCACGGGGATATACCGGTTTATGAATGGTTGCCTTTAACGGAGACTTATGGCGGTAATGCGATCCCGTGTTATCTGCTTTCGGATAAAGGCATCTTCGATCTGAACCAGGTGCTTCAGAACCTTGGCGAGTATACTTTTTCATTTGCCGCGGGAGGCGTGACCTCCATTGCCAGGCTATCCATGCGCGATCTGGGGCTTCAAACTGGTGATGCACTGATATACGGCTATGTCCAATGAATTTATGCAGAAATCAGCGCCGTCCCGGACCGCTTAGGTAAACATTGCATCAACCGTTGTTTCGTCTTCTTCTCATGAAACGGGATTCATGTCCCGCATGCTGTTTTTTAAGCCGGGCAAATGCATCTTCAGCTGAGGAGCATGCCTGCCTGTCGTCCCACACCTGCTGATTCCTGTCACAATTGTTTTCATAGTTGATAAGACTTCTGCAAAAATGAAACCATTGTATCTTTTGCCGGTGTGCGGTATGGATAAACAGTGAAAATCATACTCAGGTGGATGAGTTCATCCGGATAAATGCAGATCCCATCTGGCTGCATCAGAGCGGGATGTGGGACTACATGGAAAAATTCCAGGAAAAATGGATGAACCCGACTGAGAAGAAGGACCGTGACAGACCATGAGCCAGGTTGTTATC
>JAPLJE010000354.1 GCA_026388755.1 Deltaproteobacteria bacterium
GCATTGGGTATTGGACGTTTCCTTTCGTGAAGATGAAAGTAGAATCAGAAAGGGAAAAGCGCCAGAGAACTTCGCAGTGCTCAGGCACATCGCCTTGAACATGATAAAAAAAGAAACGTCATCAAAAAAGAGCATCAAATCAAAACGACTGAGGGCTGGATGGGATAATGAGTACCTTGTGAAAGTCCTGGCCAGCTAATTTCCAAATGCGGTTACCCTGCCGGAAAAACACATAAACCAGTTGAATGAAATTCCGAACAAATCTCCGGAAGTGTGTATAGATTTGCGTTTCGGCTATGTAGGCATTTGCGCGACTAATTTTCCGGTCCGATCACTGTAAAAACAAGAAGTTATCCGAAAAGGCCGTGTATTTTTCCTCAAAAGCGGTATTTATCGATCAGAAAAATAGCCAGGTTCACATCGATCAGAGTAAGATCCGCAAGGCCGGGAAATATGTCGGCAAGTGGGTATTGGAAACCACGACGGGCATTTTAGGCCTTCGCCCTCTCTCTGAAGAGCAGTCAAATTTGTAGACACACGCCTGTTTTTAGTGATCGCTGTGGATGTACGCGTAGAGCGGATTTACGCGGTATCGTATGTTTACTTAGCCGAAACCCAAGATAGAGGGGGGTTCGATATTGAACAATATCCCTCTTTATCCGGAGAAATTGTCGCGGATCTGATGGGGAATTTCACTGGCAAAAGCGCAGTTTGTCTGACTAACAGCCATGCCCGGAGCGGGCATAACGAAGGATGAAAATTGATCATTTTCATATAAAATTATAGTTTGAGCAGGGTTTCAAACAAGGTGGGAATATCCAGAAGCGGAGATATGTCGCCGTTTTCCATGATGCCGATTCCGGAATAAATACGGGTCTTGGCGATCAGTTCACTGACATGCACAATCATGATCGGCCGGTTTCCGATAATGCGGTCCACAGCCAGACTCCAGGAAATATTTTCTGGTTGAACCGACGGTTTCGGCTGGGTTTTGATTTTGCGACTCCCAGACCGAAGATTTAGAATATGCATCGGTTCATCGAGCGTTTGATTCACGCCAAACAGTTCTCTCAGGTTCAGACAGGATTCAGGCAAAGCCCGCGTCTTTTCGGCCTGATGCGCCACGGATTCCAGCGCGGATGTAGGGATGGCCAGTAAAAAGGGGCCGACTTTAAATACAACTGCATAAATCACGGACAGAGAAACGGGCAACTGAATGGTAAAGGTCGCGCCTTTCCGGGGAACCGATGCGATGGACAACGTCCCGCTGAGATATTCAACGGCTTGAGCCACAACATTCATGCCGATTCCCCTGCCTGACATCTCGCTGACGGTTTTGGAGGACGAAAATTCGTTGCTCAAGATGGTGTCATAAAATATGTTCTCCGTCATATTGGCAATTTCTTCGGCACTCATCCGCATTTTATGTTGCAGATGCTGAGTGATGGCGTCCCGGTCAATGCCGCTTCCATCGTCCTGAACCCGAATGATGAGGCTTTCCTTGTCACTTTCAGCTTCCAGAACAATGTGTCCTTTTTCCGGTTTGCCGAGACGGAGCCGTTCTTCCGGTATTTCAATGCCATGTGCAATTGAATTTCTAATAATATGGATCAAGGGTTCCCGAAGCCGTTCCAGAAGCGCAATATCCGCACGGATGTTTCCCCCGGTCACCTCCAGGGAAACGCGTTTTCCCAGGGACCTGGCCTGCTGATAAATGGTGGCGCTGTATATGGCGGCAAAATCTTCAATGGACATCAGCCGTAACTGAGCTAGCCGAAAATACAACCCCTTGATCATGGACATGTAATGATCAATCCAGCCTTTGACGCTTGCGTATTCCATTGGAATCGGTGGAAGTGTCGTTTCCAGCATCAGGATTTCCCGTGAATATCCCAGCAGTTCTTCAATCTGGACATAGGGAATCCGTACCTGATCAATGGGGTCCACTCTGACTGGGTCCGGTTCAACCGCAGTGGTTGTTTGCAATACAGACGCCTCATGCGTTGGGGGTCCTTGCGACAGTCGTTCCATAATCCGGCGGTACCGTTCCTGGAATTCCCCGGAATCTATTTCATCCATTTGATCCACCAGGAATTTCAGCATGCCGGCACCGTCAAACATCGTCTGGATCGCGGATGGCCCTGCTGTTGCGGCATTGTTTTGAAATGCCAGACACCAGCTTTCCATCGCATGGCAGAGTTGGGCGAGATTTGTCCTGCTCATGGCCTTGGCCATTCCTTTTATGGAATGAGTCTTCCCATGAAGGTCGCTCCACAGTCCGGTATCGGATGGATGGTTATCCACCTGAATCAGCAACTGATCAATCTGCTCCAGGTATTTTCCGGATTCCTGAGTAAAAATTTTACGATATTTTTCCAGGTCCATAGCTCAATTTCAAAAGCCGGTTCCAAAGGCTGTCCGGCGTTATCATATCAATCATTTGCCCGTGCGCGGTTAAAGCACCCTGATCAATGGCCGGATCATCAATCCAGACGAGTCCGATAACAACATCGGGAATGATGGCCAGTTTATTCCGGTTCCACTTCATCAGAATGATTCTGGAATGTGAATCCATGACAGATGTCTTCTGGTTGAAAAGAATTCCGGCATCGATCACATCATACAGCTCGCCCCGGTAAAACAACAATCCCATGTGGCATTCCGGCATAAACGGCGTCGAAAAAATATTGACATTCTCGATCACCCGATTGACATGCTGCGCTTCGAGACCATAAAGGCGGCCATCGATCGAAAACGCGACAATTTCCATATCATCCTGCCGTCAGTTTGAATCGCTGCTGGGTCTGCTTCATTTTTTCTGACAATTCATTCAGTGCCTTCATGGTCGCGACAATGCCTTTCATGTCCGCATTTTGATTTCGGGTTGCCTGTATGGTCTTTTGGGCTTCCTGAAGATTCTCAAAAGCAAACCGAGACAAATCTTGAAACTGACCCAGAAAATTTCTCATTTCTTTCACCTGCTTTCCGGTCACATCCTGAATGTCTTTTACCTCTAAATAGATATGATTCACATTGGCCAGGGTATCCCCAAATGCAGTAATTATTCTGTGAATGATCTGTTCTCCGCTGCTCAGGCCTTCCTGGTTTTTTTGTAAAGAAATGATGACTTCGGCATTATCCTGAAGAATTCCCTGAACAATTTTTCCGATTTCCTTGGAGGATATCTTGGAATTTTCCGCCATGGTCCGGATTTCTTCTGCGACCAATGCAAATCCTTTTCCCATCTCGCCGGCGCGGGTGGCTTCGATGGATGCATTCAGGGACAGCAGATCGGTCTTTTGGGCGATTTCCTCGATGATGCGCACCACCATGCGAATTTTATCCACTTCAGCAGCCAGTCGATGGATGGGTTTGGCATACTCGGTCATCTGTTGAAGCGAGATCTTAAACTGAATCAGGGTTTCCCTGGCAATGGTCTCTCCGGTTTCACTCTTCACTTTGGCATCGGCAATACGGGTGACGGTTCGGGCTGACTGTCCGGCCATTTCTTCCATGACCAGCAGTCTTTCATCAATTTGATCCGCGGTTTTTTGGGCCAGTGCCGACTGACTTTCCGACCCTCTGGCAATGGTCAGCGCGGATCGATCGATTTCGTAATTGTTTTGAACGATTCGTCTCATGAAATCATTCAGTTGAATCTTGGTCGTCAGAATCTGATCAAACAGGTTTTTCATATCCAGAATCATTCGCCTCAACTCCTGAACCATTTTGGAGAAGATATCCTCTAGATCACGGATTTCATCATTTGAAATCAGGGCAATTTCTCTTGAGAGATCTCCGGAGCTGATTTCCCGTGCGGAGTTGATGAGCATGTTGAGTCTTTTCACCAGGGAATTGGAAAAGATGATGCCAAACAACAGGCCAACTCCCAGGGCGATGACAGTGGACAAGGCCTGTGCCAGGAAAAAATTATGGGTCAGATAATTGACAATGCCCACAACGGTCATGACGGTCAAAAGCAACCCCAGAAACGCCAGAAGCAGCTTGTTTTTCAGACTGGTTCTTCCCATTGACGCATATCCTCCATGGCAATAATCCAGCCGATGGTTTCCTGCCCGATTCGGTGTAAGGAAACAATCACCCGCAGGTGCAAATCGTCTGTATTAACTTCAAATGAAACGCTTTTTTTATTTCGATTCTGGGCTACCGATTTCAGGGCGGAGATTAGTTCGGTTTTTCTCGATTCGGGTAGCAGTGTCGTGACATGGCTGTTCAGCATTGCTTCCATGGACTTGTTGATCATGGATAGACCCAGTTCATTGGTGCGAATGATTTGCGCGTCCCGATCGATCACAAATAGGCCCAGACCGATACTGTCAAAAATGCCTTCCTGAAAATCCAACATCTCAATCAACTCGGCGGTGGATTGTCGTGGAAACAGCCTTGTTGTCTCCATGATTTGATCTGATGCCGAAATGGTCTGTTGATCAAATTTGTCCAAAAATCTGGAAATATGATCAGCCATGGTTTCAATCGGCCCTTTGGAAATATAGTAATCGGCGCCAATTTTTTGAATATCCTCATTACCTTCAATCACGGAGCCGGATATGGCAAAAATGGGAAACCGATGATCGGCGAACTGCTTTCGCGTGAACTGAATCACCTGTTTTCCATCGATTTTGGGCATGATCATATCCACAAACAACATATCAACAGGTGTTTCCCGCAATCGGGTGATGCCGTCTTTGCCATCATACGCCTTGCTGACCACATAGCCTCTTTTTTCGAGGATATCCGAGAGAAATTCAACGAAAAAAAAGTCATTGTCAATAACCAGAGCATGTTTTTGCATATCCTGATTCTCCTTATTACCGTTCACCCAATGCTGGTACGATTGACTTCCCGAATATCGGTAAATCCCAGAAGCACTTATTTATGGCATCCTGCTTCAAAGTCGCCATTCCTTCTTCGCTTGCCTTGATAAACAGCGTTTCTGAAGAGGCCTGCTTTTGATCACTCGCTTGATAGAAGGTGTTCCCTCCATCAGCTCATGGATTCCTATTCGCCCCTTATTTTCGCACCAGGAACATACATCGCAGCCCGTGGGTATATAAAGCGTCATATCCGTTGACCAGACAATGCCGGTTGTTCAGGTTATAACGGTTTTTGGGAGGCTGATTATTCGTATACAATAGAACCATATGTTTGCCTTTTTCTCAAGAACATAATAACGCAAATATCATTGACCCGATTGATTGCAGAAAATGTATCGATGAAAAGATTGCGCTATTTCCGGAACTATTTCCACCTGAAATCTTTAAAGACAAAAGCACAAAAAAAGTTCCAAAATAGGGGGTGTAGGGTACTTGCGTCAAGTGAATACCCCCCCTTTTTTTGTTATTCATTGAGAGGTGAAAAACCGGAACAGCTTGATGCTATGATGGTCTTTACATTGAGCGTTAATCAGGGTATTGTCAGTTCTAATCAATGGTAAACCTATGAACGTGTTGTCGAGTTTTTGAATTCGGCATCAACAATAGTCGCTCATAATATCAGGAGTTTTCGGAAATGGACAAGCTGGATGCCATTTTTTCACCTCAATCGGTTGCTGTCATCGGGGCCTCGACAACACCGGGAAAAGTCGGGCATGATATTTTCGCCAATATTCTGAAAGGCGGATACAAGGGAACACTGTATCCCGTTAACCCCAGCTCCAGATCCATTCTCAGCGTCAGAGCGTATCCTTCGATAACCCAGATTCCTGATGACATTGATCTGGCAATGATCATTCTGCCGCCGCGGATCTGTCTGAGAGCTGTTGAGGAGGCAATTCAAAAAGGGGTCAAGGGCATCGTCATCGTTTCTGCGGGTTTCAGGGAAGTAGGTGCGGAAGGGCTTGAGATCGAGAACCGGATCGTCTCCATGTGTCGGGAGGTGGATATCCGGGTGATTGGGCCGAACTGCCTGGGCGTTATCAACCCCCTTGGCTCCATGCGGCTGAATGCCAGCTTCTCGGCAAGAATGCCCAAGCCCGGCAATATTTCCTTTATCTCGCAAAGCGGAGCGCTGTGTACGGCAGTTCTGGACTTTGCCGCAGATCGGGATTTCGGGTTTTCAAAATTCATTTCCATCGGCAACAAGGCCGATGTGGATGAGCTGGATCTGCTGCGGTATCTGCATAACGATAAGGATACCGAAGTCATCATGATTTATCTGGAAGAGCTGCGAAGAGGGCATGAATTTATCGATGAAGTCCGGGAAATCACCTCTGGTGAGCGGCCCACGCCGATTCTGGCCATTAAATCCGGCAGAACCCATGCAGGCGCTGCGGCTGCCGTATCCCACACCGGTGCGCTGGCAGGCTCGGAGGCGGTTTATGACGCCATTTTCAACCAGTCCGGCATCATTCGGGTGGACTCCATTGATGAGCTATTTGATTTTGCAACCGCCTTTGCCTACAAGAATCTCAGCAATCTGGGGAAACTGAGAAAAAAGATTCCCGAGGGAAATCGTGTTGCGATTATCACCAACGCCGGCGGCCCCGGAATTGTGGCAACCGACATGACCGTATCCTCGGGACTGCAGTTGGCACAGTTTCACAGTGAGACTTTGGAAGCCCTTTTGAGTCATCTGCCGCAGACAGCCAATATCCATAATCCCGTGGATGTGATTGGAGATGCGTCACATGATCGGTATGAAAATGCGCTGGGGGCCGTGGTCCGGGATGAAGGTGTAGACGGTGCGCTGGTCATACTGACCCCCCAGTCCATGACCAACGCGCTGGGTACGGCCGAGGCCATTGCCCGAATCGCCAGGCGCACGCCTAAGCCCATTTTGTGCTGTTTCATGGGGGTGGTTGATGTTTCCGCCGGGGTCAAATATCTTCAGGAACAGGGGATTCCGGTATATAAATTTCCGGAAAATGCGGCCAAGGCTTTAGGCGCCCTGTATAAATACTCCAGGTGGCTGAATCAACAGATTCTGGCGGATTTTAAATTTTCACACGATTCGGATCGGGCATCCCGGATCATTGAAACCTGTATCAGGGAGGGACGACTCCATCTGGGAGAAGTGGAAGGTCTTGATCTACTATCCTGTTACGGATTCCAGATTTTGCCGACCCGGCTGGCCGAAAATCCGGAAGAAGCCGTTGGGATTGCGGATCAGATTGGATATCCGGTGGTAATGAAGATTGTGTCCCCTCAAATCCTCCACAAATCAGATGCCGGAGGAGTTAAGGTCGGCCTTGCAACGGCTGAGCAGGTAAAGGCAGCCTATGTTGCCATTACCCAGAATGCGGCAGACTATGATCCAAAGGCACAGATTTGCGGGATTCTGGTGCAAAAAATGGCCTCTCGCGGAGAAGAGGTCATTCTGGGAATGAACCGGTATCCGGTGTTCGGGCCGCTGGTCATGTTCGGCACCGGCGGCATTTTTGTGGAAGTGTTTCAGGATGTGATATTCCGGTTGGCGCCGTTTCAGCGGGATTCGGCCCGCATTATGATTCGGGGGATTAAAGGATATAGGCTTTTGGAAGGGTTCAGAGGCAGGCCCAGGGTAGATCTGACTGTTCTGGAGAAACTGCTGGTAAGCTTTTCGGATCTGGTCTGCCGGCATCCGGAGATTCAGGAAATCGATGTCAATCCGCTGCTGGTTCATGCAGAAGGGCAGGGCGCAACCGTTGCCGACTGCCGTATTCTCCTGGCAGGAAGGCAGGCTGAAGGCTGAAGACTATTTACCCAGTCATTCTGGCGGTTCCGGAAGCGGATCGCCTGTTGCGGGGCCGGGATAAGGTTATCCGGCTGAGCAGTCTTGCCCGCCAGGCCGTACAGCTTTCGGCAAGCCGAAGTAAAATCAAACTTGGCGAGTTGATAAAATCGCCGGAAGGCGCGCCACTTCCTACTGGCGGCTATTTCTGGTCCCTGGCCCATAAAACTGAGCATGTGGCCGGGGTTGTGGCTGATTTTCCCATAGGTATGGATATCGAGAAAATCAGACCCTGTGCCCCAGGGCTTTATCGCATGACGGCAGATGATGCGGAATGGAAACTGGGAGAGACGGTAAGTGATCAGCTTTTTTTCCGCTTCTGGACGGCCAAGGAAGCGGTGTTGAAATCTCTAGGAATCGGGCTGAAAGCGCTTTCCAAGTGCCGGGTTGTCGAGGTTTTGGATGACCATCATCTGGTGCTCTCTTACAAACAACTGGAGTTTGACGTCGAGCATTTTTATTTCAACGGCCATATAGCCGCCATCCTCACTCATCCCGCTATTGAGTGGATGGTTCAGGATACGGTGCTGATGGCTAATCCGACCCCACAATCCAAAGAAAGCTAAAGCAATAGATGATCGTATGACTCATGCCGCCTATTTTATTTCTGATGCCCACCTGGGCGCAAAAGCCCCTGACGCCGAAGAAAGGGAAGCCAGGCTGATTGCCTTTTTTGAAAATATTACCCATAAAGCCGGTCAGCTATTTATCATGGGGGATTTGTTTGATTTCTGGATAGAATACACGCATGCCATTCGTCCGGATTATTTTCATGTGCTGTATGAGCTCAGACGGCTGAAAAAACAGGGTGTCGAAATTCATTATCTGGCGGGAAATCATGATTTCGCGCTGGGGGCATTTCTGTCTGAA
Organism: Deltaproteobacteria bacterium; assembly: GCA_026388755.1. GTDB lineage: Bacteria > Desulfobacterota > Desulfobacteria > Desulfobacterales > Desulfatirhabdiaceae > RAAP-1. The sequence continues at coordinate 8,599 of JAPLJE010000354.1, forward strand.
AAACTAGGCGTTGTGGTACACCCGTCGGGGTGGATGAATCTTACGCTTCAGGGCAAAACCATTTTTTTGAGTCATGGAGATGGCCTGATGCCTTCAGATCATGGCTATCGGGTTCTGAAAAAAATCCTGCGAAATACCCTGTGCCAGAAAATTTATAGACTGCTTCATCCCAATTGGGGTGTTCCCCTGGCAGAAATGTTTTCACGGACCAGCAGAGATCAAATCAACTTCAGGTCGCGGGAAAGCGAGCGGAACGCGTATCGCAGGGTAGCCAAAGACAAATTGAAGGAAGGGCCGGATATCGTCGTTTTTGGCCATACCCATTATCCGGAGATGCGTTCCTGGAACGGCAAAATCTATTGTAATACCGGAGACTGGATTCAGCATTTTACGTATGCCGTTCTGGAAAATGGAGAAATCCACCTGAAAAAATTCGGATTGGACGATCAGAAATTTGATGTTTTACCGTTTCCCCCGGATTAGCCGGATGGCATTGACCACGGGCTTTGATTTCCCATCCACGGTAAAAAATCCCCAGTACGCTTCTTGTAAATGATCACTCCCTGGAAAATATTCTCTGGTGACCGCAGGTTTCCAGGGTGCGTCAAAGGCCTCAAAGCAGGAAACAGCTCTGGTTTCTGATGGCGCAGACTGCTTCAGGATTTCTGCCCAGAATGCGCTTTGATGTGCTTCGGTAAACCCTGTCGAAGCGGGCCCTGACGGTAGCCCGGTTTCCTTGACGAGAAGGGGCTGTGGATACTGGGATTGAAGTTTGGCTGCCACATTCAGGACAAATGTAGCTGCATTCTGGGCATCCGATGGATTAAACCATGTTTCGAACGTAGGATGGATATTGGGAAGCAGTAGATCCATCTTGTTAAAAAAATCGAAATACTCCGGCTTTAGATACAGGAAAAAAGGCTCTGAAGTGGTCAAGGAAACCGACGGAAGCTCCCTTCTGATGCGATGATATGTTTTCTCAACATCCATAGGGGTATAATGCCTGGCGTAAATCCCCTCGTTCCCAATCGAAATGGCAATGATCAGTTTGGGGTGTTTTTTTGCTAGGCGGATGGAGTTCTGGATTTCGATTTCAGATTTCGGGTCCCAGATTCCGACAATGATGGCCAGATATCCGAGCTTTTCAGCAGCGGCAGGGACATGATCGAGGCCGTTGCTGCAGGAATAGGTGATGAGGCTGTCGAAGTTAGGGCGCAGCAGCTTCAGATCCTCTGTAATGCCTTCTGAGGATGCAGGTAGCGTCTGCCCGTTGACCACTGAAAAGCTTCTCGGGGTATAGGATATGAACCGGGCGTTTTTAAGAACAGCGCCCATGTTGGGGGCAGCTGCATCCGCAACCGCCATGACCCACAGGGGCAAAAGCATTAGCCATAAGATACATCGAAAAGTTTTCATAAGAATTTCCTTACCATACTCTGCAAATCAGGCCTTTTAGATACGTTCCTTCCGGGAACTCAAGGGCCGTGGGGTGATCGGATGCCTGATAGAGCCTGCGAACGATCTGTCCGTTTCGGCCTGCATCCCTTGCCGCGTCCGCGACAATTTTTTGAAACAGATCCGGCGGCATCAGTCCCGAGCAGGAAAAAGTGATTAGCGTTCCGCCGGGTTTCAGGAGTTTGGCTGCCAGAAGGTTGATGTCCTTGTATCCCCTGCACGCCTTGGGGATCTGGCTCTGGGATTCGGCAAATTTTGGGGGGTCCAGAATGATCATATCAAAGCTGCGCCGGCTGTCCCGGAAACGGCGAAGGGCGTGAAACACGTCCTCGGGCAAGTTCTGCATGCGGGCAGAATCCAGTCCATTCAGCTCAGCCTGTTCCCTGGCTTGGTCCAGAAGGGCAGATGATGTTTCAATGTTGGTGACATTTTCAGCGCCCGCGGCTAACGCAGCCAAGCCAAAAGCACCGGTATAGGCAAAGCAGTTCAGCACTTCAGCCCCTTTGCTGAATTCTGGAATCATGGCGCGGTTTTCCCGCTGATCCAAATAAAACCCGGTTTTATGCCCTTTCAAGACATCCACCTGGAACCGGAGAGAGCCTTCTTCTATCTGGATCCGCTCCGGCGGACAGTTGCCGCTGAGAACCCCGGTGCGCGGAAAAAGGCCTTCCTTTTCACGAACCGTCACATCCGAGCGTTCGTAAATGCCCTTGCAGGGACCGTTTTCCATTTCTCCGCGGCGCTGAGTAATGGAAAACTGTTCTTCCAATATCCGCACCAGATCGGGTTTCCAGTGTTCTGCACCAGCGGAAAGAAACTGGCACACCAGATAATCCCCGTATTTGTCAACGGTAATGCCGGGAAGCCCGTCGGATTCGGCATGAATCAGCCTGCATGCCGAAAAATCCTGCCGGGTTCCCGGAAGCGTTCTGGCCAGAATCGCCCGTGAAATCCGGTTTCGGAAAAAGTCAATCGAGATTTCCTCGTCCTGAGCAAATGACCAGGCCCGTACGGCAATCTGAGAATGCGGGGAAAAAGCGCCTTTTGCCAGCCAGGTTCCGTTTGCGGATATGATATCAACGGTTTGACCCGAGTCTATCTGCCCGCTGATCGCATCGATAGCGCCTGAAAACACCCAGGGGTGGTGGTTGAGAAGGGATTTTTCCCGGCCGGTTTTCAATCGAATGGTTGGCATATTTTCAGAAAAAGGGGTAATAGATTATAGGCTATGAGCTATGGGTCAGGACTGGATAACGCCGAACATTGCGGATTCACCTTGAAGACGGATAATCCGGGCCATTGCCAGCGTGTTTCTGAGATGATCTTGGTCTTCAACCATCACTGGAATGTAATTGGATGTTATGCCCTTTAAGTGGCCGGTAGCGTCATCGCGCTTCCTTTCGATCAGAATTTCCACTTCCTTTCCGATGTGGCTGCGGTAAAAAGATTTTTTTTTGGCCTTGCCAAGAGCCCTGAGGGCGCTACATCGAGTCTTGACGATTGAATGGGGGATTTGATCCGCAAAACTATATGCCGGCGTGCCTTTTCGGGGCGAAAAAGGAAATACGTGCAGATAGGCTATCGGAAGCGTTTCGATCAGGGAAACCGTTTGATCAAATGCGGGGTC
>JAPLJE010000745.1 GCA_026388755.1 Deltaproteobacteria bacterium
ATCTTGTATTCCAGATGACCGGATCCGATCTTCTCGGTTTCTCTGACCAGCCGGCGCAGGGGCCGGATGATGGTCCGGGCGCTGAACCCGCCGAGCAGGGCCGCCATCAGCGCAATAAACACACCGGTCAGGATCAGGGAGTTGCGCAGCGCATCAATGGGTTCAAACGCCTCGGCCTGTTCGATCTCCGTGATCAGACAGAGCTCCCGCTCCGGCATCCAGTGATAGGCACCGATAACGGGCGCGCCCCGGTAATTGGTGTATAATCCGACCCCGTTCTGCTGTTTGAGTCCGGCTATCACGCCTTCGGTGTGAACCGATTTCTTCATGGCAAAGTTATTTCCAAACCTGGTCTCGGTGACAAAAAAATTGAAGGTGTTGACCAGATATGAATCCTCGGTTTTTTTCATGGGGCTGCGCTGCGCCATGATTTCAGAGAGGTCGGCCAGATTATACCGGCCGGCCAGAACCGCGATCACCTTGCCCTGCCGGTCCTGGAGCGGGGAGGCGACCGTCATGACCGGCTGCTGAAGGGACATGGAATAGTAGACATTCTGAACAAAAGTGCGCGTCTTTCCGTGCACGAAAAAAGGCCGCGTTTCCTTATACTTGCCTTCCTGAACGCTGTCCGTGGACAGGAGCACCAGGCCGTCGACGGCCCGCAGGATAAAGAGTTCAGAGAAATTGAATTTTTCGATCACCGGCTTCAGATATGTTTCAAGAATTTGTCGATGCGCGACCCGATGGCCCGGATCCAGCGGGTTATGTGCGGCTATCACACCAGCAAAATCATTCACGAAGAACGGGCTTTCGGCCAGCATCTCGATTGCTCGGGAAAGGGCCTCTATCCACCGGTTGATCTGGATCTCCTTGGAGTTATTGGTGGACAGCAGATGATTGATGGTTTCCCGCTCCAGGGCGCGGCGGCTGTTTTCAAAGGCAAAAAAACCTACCAAGGCGATCGAGAAAATGGAAAACAGGGTCAGCAGCAACACCAGCTTTGAAGAAAGCCTCATTTGCCGCCTCCTTCATAAATTGATTTCAGAAACGCCATCGAATAGGCGCCCTGGACATCCACTGGCGCTGCGATCAGCCCCTGCTCCATCATCACCTGATACATGCCCTGCCATATCTCCGGCTCCATCCAGCCGATCGGGCCGGACCCGGTGTGGATCAGCGGGAGCTGGGCATCCATCATGGCCGTCTGAAGCCGTGAGTCCGGGAGTCGGGCGTATTTCAGAGTGACGGAGACAGCGGATTCGGGATCGCCGACAGCCTCGCGCCAGCCCTTCAGGCCGGCCCGCAGAAACCGGACCACCCGATCCGGATGCCTGGCGATCATAGTCTCCGTGGTGGCCAGGGTGTCGGAATAAAAATGAATGCCGTAGTCCCCAGGCCAGATGATGTTGGGCAAGTACCCCTTCTGGCGCAGCTTGACCACGCCTGCGGTGAGGTAAGCCGCCGTGATGTCCACATCACCCTGAATGAAGGCCGTGTAGCCCGGATCATAAGGCAGACACCGGACCGCATCGAGCGGAACCCCTATCTTTTTCATCAGGGCATGGAACTGAAATTCCAGATCCCGGACCGCTCCGTCGCGGCCGGTAACGGCCGCTGTTTTTCCCGAAAAATCGGTGGGCTGGACAATGCCGGTGCCGGGTATGCTCAGATACACCACGGCGCTTCGGCGGTAGATGGCGGCGATGGCCACGATGGCCGCGCCCTGGCTGCGCAGGACCAGGATGTCTTCCGGTGTGATCACCGCAAAATCGGCCTGCCCGGAGGTGAGCGCCTGCACGCTGTCAATACCCTGGCCGCCTTCCAGAAAACCGACCTTCAGCCCTTCTTCAGCGAAATAGCCTTTTTCCTGCGCCACATAAAGCCCGGCAAACTGGGCCTGGTGGACCCATTTCAATTGCACGGTCACCGCATCCAGCGGCTTGGGGGCTTCCTGCCGGGAGCAGGCCCAGAGACCGGCAAGCATCACCAACATTCCGAACCATATGAAGTGTTTCATTGTCATGACTTCGTCTCAAGTCCCCTGACGCCCTTATTCCTGATATGCTTCCTTTATCGCCAGAATCTCATCCTGAATGGCAAAAAAAGCATCCACGATATCCGGGTCAAAATGGGTCCTCTTGCTTTCCTGGATGATGGCAAAAGATTTTTCAACGGAAAACGGCTCCTTGTAAGGCCTTCGGGAGGTCAGGGCGTCAAAGACATCGGCGATGGCCGTGATGCGGCCCACCAGCGGAATCCGGGCACCCTTCAGGCCCCGGGGATAGCCGGAACCATCCCAGCGTTCGTGATGGGTCAGGGCAATGACTTCCGCCAGCTTGATAAACCCTGTCCGGGATCCTTCCAGAATTCTGGCGCCGATGGTGGTATGCTGCTTGATAATTTCCCATTCATCCGGGTCCAGCTTGCCGGGTTTCAGCAGAATTTTATCCGGAATGCCGATTTTTCCCACATCGTGCATGGGCGCTGCAAACAAAATGCGCTCAACGGTTTTGCCATCAAGACCCATCTTTTTCGCCACGGCTTCCGAATAACGGCTCATTCGCTCGATGTGCGAGCCGGTATCTTCATCACGGTATTCAGCAGCCCGGGAAAGCCGTTGTATGGAATCCAGCGAAGCAATCTGAAGGGCTTCCAGGGTTTTCTGGAGTTGAATGGTTTTTCGATCCACCTCAGCCTTCAGTTGCTTCTGGTAATCCCGCAGCGAATCGTTATAGGCTTTCACCTTGACCAGGGTTTGAACCCGGATTCTGAGTTCGATTTTATCAACCGGCTTGCTTAAAAAATCATCGGCTCCGGCCTCCAGGGCCTTTACCCGGTCATTGACTTCCCGAAGCGCCGCCACCATGACCACCGGTATGATCCGGGTTTCTGCATCCTGTTTCAGGATCTTTACCGCCTCAAGCCCGTCCATCACCGGCATCATGATATCCATCAAAATCACATCCGGTGATATTGCCCTGGCCATTTCAATGGCTCCCTTTCCGTTTGC
>JAPLJE010000356.1 GCA_026388755.1 Deltaproteobacteria bacterium
AATGTTACGGAAATTATGAATATGCCGGATGTAGACGGCGCGCTGGTTGGCGGCGCCAGTCTTACGGCAAAAGTATTCAACAACATCATCCATTTTCATCATTAACCCAAAAAATACGGTAGCTCATGTCCGTTTTATTGATTTTTATTCATGTTATTGTGTGTGTTGCGCTCATCATGATCGTTCTGCTCCAGACCGGCAAGGGTGCCGATATGGGCGCAGCTTTCGGTGGCGGATCCAGTCAGACCCTTTTCGGAAGCACCGGAGCTTCAACGTTTTTAAGCAAAGCGACAACTGTTGCTGCAATCGTTTTCATGATTACCTCGCTCGCCCTGGCCTATATGTCCAGTAACCGAACCGGCAAATCCATCATGCCGAACTCTCCGACTCCGGTATCCTCGCCTGCGATGCCTTCGGAAACCAAAACAGACGCAGCGCCAAATACGCCCCAAACAGCAGCGCCTTCTCAGCCGCAGTCGGAAAGTGCTCCGAAAAAATGATTGCCTCAAGGCTGTTTTTCGCTGCCGAGATTTTATTTAGCGAACACAACCTTATTCCATGCCGAAGTGGTGGAATTGGTAGACACACTATCTTGAGGGGGTAGCGCTCTACGGGCGTGCCGGTTCAAATCCGGCCTTCGGCACCATAATAATATTAAGCCCTTACGAAATTTTATCACCATTTCGTAAGGGCTTTTTTGGGTTATGATTAATGTTTGGTTAATTTATATCCCTCTTGGGTTTACCACAAGCATCTAAACAATTCGTCCAGCACGTTCTGTTGATAAGCTTCGACACCCAGCCACAATGGTAACCGTAACAAGCAATCCGAAGTCATACGGGTAATCGGAAGATCGTCATGAGCACGTCCGTGTTTTTTTCCATATGGTGCATCATGGAGTGGTACGTAGTGGAACACAGTGTTGATGCCAGCCCTCTTCATTTGTGCGATGGTTTGCGTACGAGTTTCCAAGTTGGGTAACACAATGTAGTACATATGGGCATTATGCTTGCATTCCTTCGGCACGACAGGTCGACGCAACTTTTCGGCCGTCTCTAAGGGCGCCAGAGCTTGGTGATAAGACGACCAAATCGCAAGGCGCTTACTCGTAATCAGATCAGCCTCTTCCATCTGCGCCCACAGAAAGGCAGCAATCACCTCTCCCGGCAAATACGAGGATCCGATATCTACCCAAGTGTACTTATCGACCTGACCACGGAAAAACTGGCTGCGGTTGGTACCTTTTTCGCGGATGATCTCGGCACGCTCGGAAAAGCGTTCGTCGTTGATCAGAAGAGCCCCCCCCTCACCCGAAATAATGTTCTTGGTCTCGTGAAAAGAATACACACCCAGGTGGCCTATGGAGCCAAGCGGTTTTCCCTTATACGTGGACATGATCCCCTGGGCGGCATCTTCAATGACCAACAGGTTATGACGCGCCGCGATATTCATGATGGCGTCCATTTCACAGGCCACTCCTGCATAATGCACTGGCACGACCGCCCTGGTGCGCGGCGTGATGGCAGCCTCGATCTTCGTCTCATCGATGTTGCGCGTATCCAGTCGAATATCCACAAACACCGGCACCCCGCCGCGCAGCACAAAAGGATTGGCTGTTGAGACAAAGGTATAGGACGGCATGATCACCTCGTCACCCGGTTGTATGTCCGCAAGGATTGCTGCCATCTCAAGTGCCCCCGTGCAGGAGTGGGTGAGTAATGCCTTGAGCGAACCGGTGCGCGCCTCCAGCCAGGCGTGGCATTTTTTGGTGAATATGCCGTCGCCGGCAAGATGACCATTCGTATGGGCCTGTGTGATATACCAGAGTTCGCGACCCGTCATGTAGGGTTTGTTGAAAGGAATACTGTTTACATTCATCTCTTACGAGTCCTTCTGTATCATCGCCGGCTTAAGGGCGACCAGCAATCTTGAGCCGCCCACGGGCAGAGAAACACCAGCACGAATCAAAATCAACTCAAAACGCAGAAACCACTCAAATATTTTATTAAGAATAGGATTGACAGAAAACCCAGCCATATTATCCATGTTCATATCCGTTTTGTTCCGTTGCAACAATCTGGATAAATACATCGCAGGCAGCAGCATGCTGACAAACGAAGTGGTTCGAATAATTTCAAAACCCGCCTGGCAAACTTTTTTGTGCAACTCATTGGCAGCATATCGCCTGACATGGCAGGCATATTCATCAACCCCGCTCCACAGCCAATGGTGTTGTGGAACCGAGATGTACAAAAAACCGCAGGGTTTCAGCGCTTTGTAAATTTGTTGCAGCACGGCATCATCCTCTTCGATGTGCTCCAACACATCGAAGGCACCGATGGCATCCAGCTCTGATTCATAGGGAATGTAATGGGCATCCATTTGCGTGAATTTAGCGGTAGGCACACGGTGACGAGCGTACACCAACCCTTCTTCTAAATAGTCACTCCCCAATAGCCTCACTTCGGGAAACTGCTTTGAGATACCTGAAATGACAAATCCTGTTCCGCATCCAATCTCAAGGAAAGACTTTAGCGCTGGAGAATACCTGTGGAGTGCCCAAAGAATAATCTGATTCCTGGCACGGAACCAAAAGTTCGCAGCCTCTAATTCCGCCAATTCTTTAAAGTAGTAAGTTTTGAATCCAATATGCATATTTTTCTGGTGCGCTATATTCTTTCACGAAAAACGAAATATTTAAATACGACAAAGAGAAACCCCGCGACGATCATTATCGCCACGGCCTGTACCCACTGATGGGCATAACCAAGGCAGTCAACAAAGGTAAAAAGGATTAGGAAATTGAGCAGATATCCAGATAAATGAGCCAGCATATAGCGCAAAGCCGCACTGGAGAAGTCACCGCGATGGGCGAATGTCCATTTACGATTGCCAATAAACCCAATGGAAGCGCCGATAATATACACCAAAGTCATTGCTTTTTTTGGTTCAACGCCGAGATAGGTAATGAGTATGTAAACAAAATAAATAACTGCATTACTTATCACGCCCACCAAACCGTAACGAAGCAGTTGCCGCATGGATTTGCCAATTTGGGCATTGCCAGATGACTCAAGCATACTTCAAGACTACAAGGCAATGATAAATGTCCTGCGGGTGGTTAAAGGAAAAACCAAGCGAAGCATACAGATTGACCACGGCGAGATTGGTAACGGAAATCGAGCTTTTCACTTCGTCGTGTCCATTTGCCAGCAGTTCGTCGCACACCGCGCTCCACCAATATTTCGACAAGCCCTTGCCGCGAT
>JAPLJE010000659.1:0-872 GCA_026388755.1 Deltaproteobacteria bacterium
GATATTTAAATGAGTTGGTATGGTCCGACCCCGGACCGAGAGGAAATAACATGACAGACAAAACTGCGGACTTGGCAGGACCGGGAATTGGTGATTACGATGACGTGGCCAGAGATTTGCCCGATGGCTACGAAGCCCTTCTCAAGCCCATGGAAAGAATGAAGGCTGTTTTTGCTTTGAAGAATTACATTGAATCAAATCTGTGCAAAGCACTCAACCTGCAAATGGTTCAAGTCCCCCTTATTGTTGATAAGAACAGCGGCGTTAACGATTACTTGGATCGCGACGGATCGCGGACTCCGGTGGAATTTCTCTGTGGGCTGGGACTCGATAACCCTTTACAAGCCCAAGTCGTCCAAGCCGCCACGAAATGGAAACGCATGGCTCTCCAGCAATTTGGCTGCAAGGTGGGCGAGGGCATCTGCACTGACATGAGAGCTGTGCGTAAGGACTATTTCCTCGACCACGACCATAGCGCGTATGTGGACCAGTGGGACTGGGAGCTGGTTATTACCAGTGAAGAGCGGACTCTTGACTTTATCAAGGATATCGTTAAAAAAATATGGAAGGTAATCTGGGGAGCCGGCAACATGGTTCAGGAGATGTTTCCCAAACTCAGGACTTCCAAGTACCCGGATTTCCCTGATGAAGTCACATTTTTCCACGCCGAAGAGATTCTCGAGTGTTACCCGGATCTGCCGCGGAAACAACGTGAGACTCAGATGCTTATAGAGAAAGCTCCGGCGATCTTTATCATTGGCATCGGCTGGCCTTTGAAGGACGGTTACCCGCATGAGATGCGCGCCGCGGATTACGACGATTGGGCTACAGAGACTATCGCCAAAGACGGTGAGCGGTATCATGGATTGAAC
>JAPLJE010000659.1:914-6160 GCA_026388755.1 Deltaproteobacteria bacterium
CCCTCAAGATCCAGCTCAAGATGTCAGGCCAGGAGGATTTTCTTGATCTTCCGTACCACCAGGCCATCCTCAAAGACAGGATTCCGCTCAGCATCGGAGGAGGAATCGGACAGTCCAGGACCTTCATGTACCTGTTGCGCACAGCTCACCTTGGGGAGGTGACCGTCTCTGTATGGCCAAAGGAGCTTAGAGATATCTGCGTGAAGAAGAACATACACGTACTCGAGTGACACGAGGTGATGCATGACGACGGACGGAATTTCAGGGAGGCGGGTTGCTCCGAAGCATGGGAGGGAAATAAGCTGCCATTGCTGAAATTCGAAGAGAAAATAAGGGGTAAATTTTATGGATATCCGGAACACCAGAACCACCATTCTCAATGAAGGAAATCCGGAGCAGAAGCGCTCTGAAATACTCGAGTATTTTCATAAAACCTTTGATATCGATGAACGGCTGTACGAGACGCTGAAAGGCGACGACACCTTTTACCTGCGGGCCGACCGCCTGCGTCACCCACTGATCTTTTACTTCGGGCATACCGCCACCTTTTTTATCAACAAACTGAACATTGCCCGACTCATCAGCACCCGTATCAATCCGCGCTTTGAATCCCTGTTCGCGGTAGGGGTGGATGAGATGTCCTGGGATGACCTGGACGCCAGCCATTATGATTGGCCCGCGCGGCAGGAGGTCCAGGCATACCGTGACAAGGTCAGGGAGCTGGTTGACGGGCTGATCCGCCGCATGCCCATGAATCTGCCGATCACCTGGGAAAACCCTTTCTGGGCCATCATGATGGGGATCGAGCATGAGCGCATCCATTTGGAGACCTCATCGGTACTGATCCGCCAGTTGCCCATCGATCAGGTGGTTAAACATCCTTTCTGGGATATCTGCCGCGAAGCGGGCGAACCGCCGCAGAACCGGCTGATGCCGGTCCGGGGCGGCAGGGTTGTACTGGGGAAATCATCTGATCATGCCCTCTATGGCTGGGATAACGAGTACGGTCATCGGGAAGCCGAGGTAGCGGATTTCAAGGCTGCGGAGTACCTGGTCTCGAACCGGGAGTTTCTCGCCTTTTTAAAGGCCGGCGGTTACCGCGACCCGCAGTGGTGGACGGACGAAGGCTGGAGCTGGCGCACCTTCAAACAGACGGAACATCCGCTGTTCTGGGTCAAGGGCAGCGGCGCAGATGGCGGGTGGGGATTGCGGACCATGCTGGAAGTCATCGCTTTGCCCTGGAGCTGGCCGGTGGAGGTCAACCAGTTGGAGGCCAAGGCCTTCTGCAACTGGAAGGCGGCCAGGAACGGTCTGCCGATTCGTCTTCCCACGGAGGACGAGTGGAACCGGCTGCGTGATGTCTGCAATATTGCCGACCAGCCCTGGTGGGAGCAAGCGCCCGGCAACATCAACCTGGAACACTGGAGTTCATCCTGCCCGGTGGACCGTTTCCGTTTCGGCGATTTCTTTGATGTCATCGGCAATGTCTGGCAGTGGACCGAGACTCCGATCTACCCGTTTCACGGCTTCAGGATTCATCCCTGGTACGACGACTTCTCCACGCCGACTTTCGATACCCGCCACAATCTGATCAAGGGGGGATCCTGGATATCCACCGGCAACGAGGCCACCCGCGATTCCCGTTATGCCTTCAGAAGGCATTTCTTCCAGCATGCCGGTTTCCGCTATGTGGAGAGCAGTGCTCCCGTGGAAATCCATCAGGAACAATATGAAACCGATACACTGGCAGCGCAGTACTGTGATGCCCATTACGGTAAGGAGCATTTCGGGGTGCCCAATTTTGCGTCGACCTGTGCCGCAGCCTGCCTGGAATTGATGAAGGGCCGCAGGACCGGACATGCCCTTGACCTGGGCTGCGCGGTCGGCCGGGCCTCTTTCGAGCTGGCCAAGGGTGGTTTTACCAAAGTGACGGGACTGGATTTCTCCACCCGTTTCTTCCGGCTGGCCACACATATGCAGGAGGAAGGAACCCTGCGCTATGCCTTTCAAGAAGAGGGGGATATCTGTTCGTACCATGAAATCGTGCTGGCGGATTTGGGCCTGGATGCCTGCCGTGACAGGGTCGAGTTCTTTCAGGCCGATGCCTGCAACCTGCCGGAGAAATTTTCCGGCTATGATCTGGTGCTGGCTGCCAACCTGATCGATCGTCTCTATGCGCCGCGCAAATTCCTCGCAACCATTCATGAGCGGATGCATCCGGGCGGCGTGCTGGTGCTCACCTCTCCCTACACCTGGGATGAGGCCTATACCAAGAAGGAGGAATGGCTGGGGGGTTACCGCGATGCCGGAGAGCCCGTCTGGACGCTGGATGCGTTGAAGGAGGTGCTGGCGCCGCATTTCCGCATGATGGGTGATCCCCGCGATGTTCCGTTCGTGATCCGCGAGACGCGCAGGAAATACCAGCACACTGTTGCCGAACTGACGGCGTGGGAATTGAAAGGATAGGGCACCTTGAAAAATTGTCTTTTCGCCCAATCTCAGCGTTAGATATCACGAGTAGCACATGGGAAATATTGCAAAATTACACTTTTAGGAATATCCAGTCAATGAGAAAATAATCGGTTCTCAATTATAAGGAGGGTTACGGCATGAAATATCGACTGTTGGGACAAACCGGCCTCTACGTTTCGGAGCTGTGCCTCGGCACCATGACCTATGGCAGTGCCGGGTTCTGGGAGGTCATGGGCGGACTGGACCGGGCGGCGGTAAGCGCGCAGGTCAAATACGCCTTTGATCGGGGCATCAACTTTATCGACACCGCCAATGTCTACTCGATGGGTCAGTCGGAACAGTTGGTCGGGCAGGCCATTCATGACCTGGGACTGCCGCGCGACGAGCTGGTGATTTCCACCAAGGCCACCGGGATCATGAACGACCTGCCCAACGGACGGGGTCAGTCGCGTTTCCATCTGATGAACGAAGTGGACGCCAGTCTGCAAAGGCTCAAGCTGGATCATCTGGATCTCTACCTGCTGCATGGGCTCGATCCCCTGACCCCGTTGGAGGAGGCACTGGACACCTTAAACGATCTGGTCCGGTCAGGCAAGGTGCGCTACATCGGTTTATGCAATATGGCGGCCTGGCAGATCATGAAGGGACTGGCCATTTCCGAAAAACGGGGCTGGTCGCGCTTTGTCACTGTCCAGGCCTATTACACCATCGCCGGCCGCGATCTGGAACGGGAAGTGGTGCCGCTCATCCGCGACCAGGGTTTGGGACTCATGGTCTGGAGCCCCCTGGCGGGTGGTCTGTTGACCGGCAAATTGAGCCCGGACGGCAAGGGGCTGGGCGACAGCCGGCGCAGCACGTTCGAGTTTCCCGTGGTCAACGAGGAGCGGGCCTTCCGTTGTGTTGATGCCATGCGACCCATGGCGGAACAACGCGGGGTCTCCGTCGCCAGGATCGCCCTGGCCTGGCTCCTGGCGAAGCAGCCGGTCTCCTCGGTGATTATCGGGGCCAGGACCATCGATCAGCTCAAAGACAACCTGGAAGCCGCGGAAGTAGCCCTGAACGCTGAGGAACTCGAGATGCTGGACCAGGTCAGTCAGTTGCCGGAGGAGTATCCCGGTTGGATGCTGGAAAGGCAGAAGCAGTACCGGGCCGTGGTGCCGGAACGGAAAGGTTAGAAAAAAAGCGTTGCTCCTTCCGCAGTGCCCTGCCTGATTCAGATTCTCACGTTCCCGCTTTTTTCTTGACGTCATTAAAGTTTGTCTTTATAGTCATATTGTAGCTAAAATGTAATTACAATATGACTATAAGGATTTTGGTGAAAAACGTGCATTTTTCTTGACACGTAGTTATAATGTGGCTATATCGTAACTATGTTGTAACGGGAATATAACAGGCTTACGGTTCCCGGAACTTAAGTCATAGATTTCCCGGAAAAAATAACTTCAGAAACTTAAGCAATTTCAACCTTCACCTGACGGGAGAAGGCCGTTTTAAAGTGAAGTGCCTGCAACCCAGGATTAATAAAAAAGCATGCCACGGATTCAGGTAATATAGAAGGGGGATAAAATGAGGTACGCAGAGACAGGGTTTAATTTAGAAATCGATCTAACCCGCGGAAACATTGAGAGGGTAGCAACCGACCCAAAAGACACCGAACTTTATCTGGGGGGTCTGGGTACTAATGCCAAGATAATATGGGACAGGGTTCCCCCTGAAGTTGAACCCTTTTCTCCAGAAAACCTGCTCATATTCGGCACCGGTCTTTTATGTGGCACTCCTGCTACCGGTTGTAATCGTACCATAGTTACCACCATTTCTCCTCAGACCCGGTTAATGGCATTTTCAATGATGGGGGGATTTTTTGCTCCGGAATTGAAGTATGCCGGTTATGATAAAGTGATCCTTCGTGGCAAGTCCCCCGATCTGGTGTATTTGTGGATAAACAATGACAAAGTGGAAATACGGGATGCTTCCCATTTGAAGGGTAAAGGCGCTGTTGAAACCGCGGAAATTATTAAAAAGGAGTTGAAGGAACCGAAAGCCCAGGTGGCGGCTATCGGTTTGGCCGGTGAAAACAGGGTCTTTTTTGCGTCCATCGAGCAGGGCAGATCCAGTGCCAGCCGGGGAGGAATAGGCGCAGTTATGGGTGACAAAGGGTTAAAGGCGATCGTTGTCCGCGGAACAAAGGACATTAATCTTGCCCGCCCTGCTGAATTCATGGAGCTTTGCAACGAAGTACTGAAATATATAAAATTCCGAAATGACAATCCAATTCCGGGGGTCATGCCCATTTTAGCCGGGCTTGGATCACCGCAAGAGATGAAAGTCCATGATGAGAAATGGCATACCGAAAATTTCATGTGGGGAAATTCACGTCATCGCAGAAAAGACTTTTGGAACGAAGACGTTGAAAAAGAATGGAAAGAAACCATGGAAAAAGCACAGGTTCGTCTTATCAGTTGTTATAACTGCCCGATGAAATGTGGAGCAACCATAACAATTCCGGGACTTCCAACCTATATGATGAAATGTTTTTCGAAACTTACTTACACAATGGCTGCCATGTCGAATCTCGATTTTGGTTTAAAGATAGCTCAAAGAGCAACTGAATATGGAGTTGATGGATTTTCTGCACCTCAAGTAATGGCTTTTGCACTCGAATTATTAGAAAACGGAATCTTATCAGATAAAGATTTCGAAGTAATGCCCGAAGATAACGATGGTAAATTTTATTGGTTACTCGATCGTATTGTTAGAAGAGAGGGCATTGGAGA
>JAPLJE010000413.1 GCA_026388755.1 Deltaproteobacteria bacterium
GGGGTGATTTCGGCTGAAAAGACGTTTCGGAGCAAGCTTCAGGCCTATTCCCAGGTTGCAAACCTGGATGAAATGCTGAGGCAATATTCCGCATTTACCCAGGCGGTGATGACCGGCGTTGGAGACATCGGCGACAAGGAATCGCCGGTCATGAAATTTCCCTTTCCCGGAGCCATGGCCCTGCAGGGCGAGATTGTCAATCAGGAAGTGAAAATCGCCCGTGAAGAGCTCGAGACGGTCCGAAAAACCGTGGTTACGGACAGTCGCAGAATTTTCTGGAATCTGGCTTACAACCGTCGTGCCCAGGAAATTACCGGCGCTACGCTGGAACTTCTCGATCAGCTCGAGCTTTCGGCACGGAAACGTTATGAAGTCGGCAAGGAGTCGCTTCAGGACGTGATTCGGGTTCAGATTCAGCTGGAGAAGCTGCGGGAAGAGCTGCAAACGCTGAAAGAAGAACAGAAAAATCTCCAGACAAACATTCGAAAGCTTGTTGATCTGGTTCCCGGATCGGATATCGGGTTTCCGGCTCTCCGCGATCCCCGCCGGGAACATCCGGCCATTGAAGGGGTGTCTGACCTGGCTCTGGAGAAAAGCCAGGACTTAAGAACCATTCGGGCCATGATCGGCAGAATGGAGCGGATGATCGAGATGGCTGAAACGGAAATCTATCCCCGCTTTACCCAGAACCTTTCTTTATTTGAAAACAAGGCGGTCAATCAGGTGGGCACGATCGGAACAGATGCGCCTTTTAGCAATGTCATTAGTGCTTCCTCGGGAGAGGGGCTGCCAAAAAATTCGTGGTTTGGCCTGGGAGATGCCTATTTGCGGGAAACCCGTGAAAAACTCGAGGCATTGCGAAAGGAATTGAAAAATACGGAAAACGTCATACGTTTCAAGGTAAGGGAAGGCTGGTTCAAGTTGGATCTGGCCATCCGGGAAGAGCGGCTTTATACGAAAAAAATCAGGGAACTTTCCCGACTGTCCGCGGAAGTTACGGGCCTGCGTTATGAAGCCGGTGTTGCGGAGATGCGGGATGTCATTGAATTTTACATGACATGGTTTGAAGCCCGCCTGACGAGCGAGCGGAAGAAAAGCGAAATCGAGACCGCGCGGGCCGATCTGGAAGAAATCGTCGGAGCTTCCTGGTGATCGGGAAGTCATGGAGATGAACGAATGCAGAAACCACCTTTGAAAGTCATTTTAATCATACTTGCCGTGATGCTTCTAGTCATCGGTGTATCCTGGCGTCTGGGCTATCAGCGGGGGGCTGGCAAACCGTCATCGGGGTCATCGGGCTCCCATAAGCTGCTTTTTTACCGGAACCCCATGAATCCGGCCATCACCTCGCCGTCCCCTGCCAAGGATGAGATGGGCATGGATTATATTCCGGTTTACGAGGACGATGCCACTACTCCGGTCAAATCCCCGCAGCAGCAGGCCGATGATTTTTTCGGTGACGAAACCAAGGTTTCCGGCCTCGGTGCGGTAACGATGACGGACCAGGGAATCAAACTGTCGGGCGTTCAAGTTGCGGCGGTTGAACAGAAAAATATCCAGCGTGACCTGCGTACCGTGGGATTGGTTGTGCCGGATGAGACCCGCGTTCACCGGGTGCAGACCAAGGTCGGAGGCTGGGTGGAAATCCTCCGTATCAATTATATGGGGCAACTCGTCAAAAAAGGCGGCCCCATCCTTTCGATATATTCACCGGAACTCTTGAGCAGCCAGGAGGAATTTATCAAGACCCGGCAATTGGCTTTACGGTCGGCCGCGGATGCTGGAGACCGGACATCCGCTCAGAGATTGCACCAGTCCGCGCAGCGTCGGCTCGAACTCTTCGACGTTCCGCCGGACTTCATCAAGGAACTCGAACGCACCGGAAAACCCCAGCGTACGGTCACCCTGCTTTCTCCGGCGGACGGTTTTGTGACTGCCAAGGACATATTTCCGGGTCAGGAAGTCAAGCCAGGAATGGAGCTTTACACGGTTACGGACCTGTCGGTCGTCTGGGTGGATGCCGAGGTGTATGAGTGTCTCTGCGGCTCACCGGAAAAATCGCCTATATTTATCCCTACTTGAATCGTGAGAGTCGAACCCTGAAACTCCGGTTCGATTTCGACAACAAGGACCTGCGCCTGAAGCCCGGAATGTATGTGGATATCAATCTCATGATCGATTACGGGGAGGGTATCGTCATTCCCGATTCCGCCGTCATCGATTCGGGAACCCGCCAGGTGGTTTTTGTGGATAAAGGCGAAGGCCGGTTCGAGCCCCGGGAGGTGAAGACAGGGGTCAGGAGCGAAGGAAAAACCCAGGTGCTGTCGGGTTTGAACGTGCAAGACCGGGTAGTGGTAAGAGCCAATTTCCTTCTGGATTCCGAGTCTCGCCTGAGAGCCCTTATCGATGCTGCGATGGCTGCGAAAAAATAGGACAGGCCATGATAAAAAAGATCATCGAATTTTCAGCGCACAACCGCTTGCTGGTTGTAATGTTCACGATTGCCGTCATGGTCATGGCCGTTTACGCGCTTAAATCCATCCGCCTGGATGCGCTTCCGGATCTGTCCGACACCCAGGTCATCATTTACTCCAAATGGGATCGCTCTCCGGACATCATTGAGGATCAGGTCACCTATCCCATTGTCTCAACCCTGCTCGGCGCTCCGGACGTAAAGGCGGTCCGCGGCCTGTCGGATTTTGGTTTTTCATATATTTATGTCATTTTTAATGACGGGACCGATATCTACTGGGCCCGTTCGCGGGTTCTGGAATATCTTTCCAAAATCCAGTCCCGGCTTCCCGAAGGGGTGCGAACGGAGCTAGGCCCGGATGCGACCGGCGTGGGATGGGTCTATCAGTATGTTCTGGTGGACCGCTCCGGTGAGCATTCCCTGGATCAGCTCCGGTCCTATCAGGACTGGACCCTGCGATATGCCATCCAGTCGGTTCCCGGCGTGGCGGAGGTGGCATCCATCGGCGGCTTTGTCAAACAATACCAGATCACCGTCGATCCCAACCGCCTGTCGGCTTACGGGATTTCCTTCAACATGCTTGCATCTGTCATTCGGGAATCCAACAATGAGGTGGGTGGCCGGCTCATTGAGTTTACAGGCACCGAATACATGGTCCGCGGCAGGGGATACAGCCGGAGCATCGCGGATTTTGAGAGTATCGTGGTCAAGGTCACCCCAGGCGGCACGCCGGTGCTTTTAAAAGACATCGGCCGGGTGGAGCTGGGGCCTGAAATCCGCCGCGGGGTCTCCGATCTGGACGGAAAAGGAGATGCCGTGGGAGGCATCGTGGTCATGCGCCACAGCGAAAACGCCCTGAACGTCATTGACCGGGTAAAGGAAAAACTAAAGGAGCTTGCGCCCTATCTTCCCAAAGGGGTGGAGATCCTTCCCGCCTATGACCGCTCAACCCTCATCACCCGCGCCCTGGATACGCTTGAGCACGAGCTGAAAATCGAGATGATCATCGTCTCCTTTGTCATTCTGATTTTTCTCTGGCATATTCCTTCCGCCATCGTGCCGATCGTCACCATCCCGGTATCGGTCCTGATTTCATTCATTCCGCTCTATTTCCTGGGGGTCACGGTCAATATCATGTCGCTTGCCGGCATCGCCATTTCCATCGGGGTTCTGGTGGATGGGGCCATTGTGGAAGTCGAAAACGCATACAACAAGCTCTATCATTGGCAAGCCGATGGGCGAAAAGGGGACTTTCACAAGGTGAGACTGGAAGCCCTCGTGGAAGTGGGGCCTTCGGTTTTTTTCTCGCTTCTGGTCATTGCTGTGGCGTTTCTTCCCATCTTTGCGCTGGTGGATCAGGAAGGCCGGTTGTTCAGGCCCCTGGCATACTCCAAGAATCTGGCCATGGCGATAGCCGCGATTCTGGCCATTACCCTGGATCCGGCCATGCGGATGTTTTTTACCCGGATGGATCCGTTTTCGTTCAAGCCCAGATGGCTTTCCTGGCTGACCACCAAAGTGCTGGTCGGTACCTATTATTCGGAAGATTATCATCCCATCAGCCGGAACATATTCAAAGTCTATGGACCGGCCTGCCGTTTTGTTCTGGCCTGGCCCAAATCCGTTATCGCCGCATCCATTGCTATGGTTGCCCTGAGCATACCGGTTTATCTGAATCTGGGTACGGAATTCATGCCGCCTTTGAATGAAGGAACCATCCTTTACATGCCGACAACGCTTCCCGGGATTTCGGTGGCTCAGGCCCAGGAACTTCTGACAACGCAGTTGAATGAAGGCACCATCCTTTACATGCCGACAACGCTTCCCGGGATTTCGGTGGCTCAGGCCCAGGAACTTCTGACAACGCAGGATCAGGTTCTGCGCGCGTTTCCGGAAGTGGAACGGGTTTTCGGCAAAGCCGGGCGGGCGGACACCTCCACGGACCCGGCCCCTTTCTCCATGATGGAAACTACGGTGGTTTTAAAGTCCGAAAATGAATGGAGGGGTAAGGACAGGTGGTATTCCGCATGGGTTCCGGATCGGTTGAAGTTTCTGCTTCGTCCGATCTGGCCGGATCACATTTCGTGGGAAGAGCTGGTTGCCGAAATGGACAAGGCCCTTCAAATTCCCGGGGTTTCCAATGCCTGGACCATGCCCATTAAGGCGCGGATCGACATGCTCACAACCGGTATCCGCACGCCTGTCGGCATCAAGATTTTTGGGTCGGATTTAAAGGAGATCGAGCGCATCGGTCTTGATCTGGAACAGGCCATTCGCGACATTCCGGGAACCCGGAGCGTGTTTGCCGAGCGGGTGGCCGGAGGCTATTTTGTGGACTTTGAGCCGCGCCGGGATCAGCTTGCCAGATATGGTCTGACCATTGCTCAGGTTCAGATGGAAATTACCGGCGCCATCGGCGGTGAAAACATCACCACCACCGTGGAAGGCAGGGAACGCTACCCGGTTAATCTGCGCTACCCCCGTGAACTTCGCGAGGATATGGATAAACTCCGGCGGGTGCTGGTTCCCACGCCCACAGGGGCCCAGATTCCGCTTTCGCAGCTGGCGGATATCAAGCTGGCACAGGGGCCGGCCATGCTGAGGGATGAAAACGGATTCCTGGCCGGTTACGTCTATGTGGACATTTCCGGCAGGGACGTGGGCGGTTATGGGGAGGAGGCCAAAAAG
>JAPLJE010000531.1 GCA_026388755.1 Deltaproteobacteria bacterium
CATCTACTCATGGGTTGTCATGGCACTCCTGATCGCTTTTGGCACGTTAGGAACAAAAAGCATCAGCATGATTCCGTCAAAGGGACAGAATTTCTTTGAAGTGGTCATATCCGGAATTGAGGAATTCATGGTGGATGTTACCGGAGAGGAAGGACGCTGGTTGTTGCCTCTGGCTGCCACGATTTTCATTTATATTTTTTGTTCGAATCTGATCGGACTGGTCCCTGGCTTTTTTCCCCCTACCGCCAGCCTGAATACCACAGCCTCCTGCGCACTTACGGTTGTCATCTTTACCCACATTATCGGGGTCAAATACCACGGTATCAAATATATCAAACATTTTTGCGGTCCCGTATGGTGGATGATTCCGATTATTTTTCCCATTGAAGTCATCGGCCACCTTGCCAGAATCCTGTCCCTTTCCTTCCGTCTTTTTGGAAACATGATGGGTCATGAACTGGTTCTGGGAATTCTGTTTTTCCTGGCAGGTGCCTTCTTTGCCCCGCTGCCCATCATGGCACTGGGTATCTTTGTGGCGCTGGTTCAGGCATTTGTTTTCTTTCTGCTTTCGATCATGTATTTCACCGGCGCTATGGAACACGCGCATTGATCCGAAGAAGGCTCGATGCAGAAGACAATCTCTTTATGATATGTTAGCAGGTCGTATTATTCCGACTTCTAATAAAAGTTCACCAGATTTGGGATAATGGAAGAAGCCCAAATGTATTCACATTAACCAGAAGGAGAAAGAGAGTATGGAAGCACAAGCATTACAGTTTTTCATCGCATGCGTAACGGCAGCAGGTTTCGGTATTGCAGTAGCAGCATTTGGTTGCGGTATTGCTCAGGGCCTTGGTTTGAAAGCCGCAGTTGAAGGTATTGCACGAAATCCCGAATCTTCAGGAAAAGTCACCGTTACCCTGCTGATCGGTCTGGCCATGATCGAGTCTCTTTGTATTTATGCACTCGTCATCGCGCTGATCCTCATTTATGCACATCCGCAGGCAGCAGCAATCACCAAACTGTTCAGCAAATAATTCGTTTTTAAAAAACAGTTCTAAAAAAAGGGGTGATGTCCCAATTAATTGAGACATCACCCCTTCTCTTTTTATGAAAGTGCCACAGAAGAACCCTATTCACCTGATATCTGTTTGTACAGTTTCTCGATAAGTTGTTGCGCTCCGGAAGTATTCTTGACCCGGACGGCACCGAAGATGAATTGGCCTGCCTGCTCAACCACTACATTTCCATACAGCGGATCTGACGCTTTCAGTGAAATCTGATGCTGCATCTGGGCAATCTGGACGTTTTTCTCTGATATTTTCAAATATTCGCCATACTGATCAAAGGCCTTTCGAGCCTCCTCCCTGGAATTTTCAAGCACCAGGAAGACTTGAAAATGTTCATCATTCAGAACAGCGTCAGCCACAATCCCCTTGCGAAAAAATTCATATCCGAGAAGGCTTTGAGCGATATAACGCAGGCTCTTTCGCTCTATGGCCGGAATAATGAACGCCTCAAGTTCTTTGGGTCTGCCTGTGTTCTGCGGAAGTTTTTGAGAGATGGCCCGGGCACATGCAAGGAATATTTCGGGCTCGGGTTTTGTTGTTCCGCTTGCCTGAAGCCTCACAAAATACCTGTCCTGATAGATGAAGAGGCCGTGCCTTCAGCACCGACATTGACGTCCACATCATCTTTTCTTCGATAATTTGCATACATTCCAAAGGCATCCAGCAGAGAGCCCATTTTATAGATATCGGCATCAAAAGCTGACTTCGGATTATTCCTGTTCGCATATCTGGCAAAGCCAAGCGCCTCAAATCCATACGGGAAATAGAGTTCCGATTCGCCGTTGATGTGATCAAAGAGAGTATCCTTGTCAAAAAGGGTTACCTTGCCATCCATGGGCCAGTCCTCGTTACATGCGGGGGCTGGCAGCGCTTTGGCGATATCGGTTTCAACCGCATAAATCGTAATCGGAGCATAAAGTAACCATATGATTATCAGGGTGATGCTATAAGTTTTCTGCATGATACCCTCCCGGAAGACCACTAAGCCAGCAATTCTCTGGCTCTTTCCATTTTTGCCCTGATATTGAGCCCATTGACACAGCGTGCAACGCACTCCGAACAGTCAAAGCACGCCAGCGCAGAAACGGGTGCAGGAATCTCACGGTACGTAGACAGCGCCAGTTCGTGGTTTCTGTAACCTTCCGCATACATCAGCGAGCGGTTGATCGTGCTGATTTCCACGCCCATTGGACATGTTCCTTCACATTTTCCGCATAAATGACAGTAATAGGGCTTTACGGCAGCATGGTAACGTTGAAGGATCTGTTCGTCTGCAAGTTCAAAGGACATCCCCATTACGGCAATATCTTCCTTGAGCTGGGACAAGTCTTTCATGCCCGGAATTGCGGCAGTGATATTCGGATTCCGGAGAGCCCATTTGAGTGCTGCCTGGTGGGGGGTGATCTTTCCCAAAACATCGGTTGCATACCCGCCTGCCAGAGTTTTCATTGCAATGATGCCGATATTGGCCTTGGCAGCCCGTTCGATTGCGAGAATAATATCATTGTCGCTTTTAAAGTTGACGGCCACTAGCGCTGTATCAAAGAATCGGTCAGGGTCATCCACAAGGGCATTGAGCACTTCAGCCTGATTTTTATGAGTAGTGATTCCGCAGAAACGAACCTTACCCTGCTCTTTCAATTTAGTGAGCGCTTCCCGCGTTTCGGGAATAAACAGTCTCTCCTTATCGGTAAGGCTATGGAGCTGGATCACATCGACATAATCTGTTTCAAGTGTCTTGAGGCTTGTCTCCACATCGGTGATGATGTCCGCTTTTGACACCGATGACGGTTGTGTCTTTGTTGCCACAAATATCTTATCGCGCCTGCCTTTCAACGCCTTGGAAACAATTTCCTCGTTTTTCCCTCCCATGTATTTTCTGGCTGTGTCCACATAGTTGACGCCGTGATCAAAGGCAACTTTTATCACTTCCGGCTCAGGCGTGAGCATCGCCCCAAAGCTTACGACAGTGATTTTCAGCCCGGTTCGGCCTAAAGTCCGATAGACAGGCCCGGGAAAGGCAAATGGTTCTTCAGCAGAACAGTATTCCACTGCTTTGGCAAGGGTATCTCTCCCAAGGATGGCTGAAGTTGTCCCCAACACGCCGACCTTCAGAAACTCTCTTCTGTTCAATCCGGTGAATTTCTTTTCTTTGACCATGGCAACCCCCTTTAATTTTATATCCATGCTGAAAATTGATTGAAGCCTTCATAGCCCGCTGTGATAAGTACACGCTTGCGAACCCATTAGATTATAGGGCTGTTGTCGAATCTTGAATGGCCGTTACAACTATTTCAGGCTTGACCTCAACTCCTGTCCAAAGGGACAAGGTACGCTTGGCCTGATTGGATAGTGACGAAAGACCATCCATAAACCGGATGCCTTTGCTCTGAGCCATATCCCGCCAAAAATTCCGGGGACGACCGTAATTCAGGTCCATCACCAGTTCGCAATTCGACAATTGGAGACGGTTCACCAGTTCGGCCAATTCTATGCCTTCATCAGGGCTGGATACCGACGTCGCGTTGACTACCAGATTCACCGAAAGGGTTCGATCCATAAGGGCGTTCATCGATATCGCCTCTCCGCCAATCTGATTGACGATTGAGTTGATCTTCTCCTGGCTTCGGCCGGTGACAAGAATAGTCTTGGCCTGAACCCAGTTAAGGATGAAGACAACCGCCCTGGCCGCGCCACCAGTCCCGAATACAAGAACTGATTTGCCGGCAATGTCAAAACCGGCATCTTTCAGGGCATCCATGAATCCGATGGCGTTAGTATTATACCCTTTAAGTTTATCCCCCTTCCGAACAATGGTGTTAACCGAACCGATAATTGTCGCCCCCTCGGAAAGTTCGTCAAGATAGGGGATAACTGCTTCTTTATAAGGTATGGTGACATTGGCACCAGCTACATTTAAAATTCTAATCTCTCTTACCGCTTTTTCGATCTCCCCGGGGTTGACAAGGAAGGGCTCGTAAGTCCCGTTTATGCCGACTTTCTTCATGATCGCTGAAAAATATTCAGGTGCTTTTGTATGAAATACCCGTTCATCACCTAAAATGTAAAACTTTTTTTCGATCTCCGGATTTCCAGAAACAGGATGACTTTCCATTTCATCGCCTCTTTTACGCTTATAAATAAATGCAATTAATCGTCATAATGGTATATTTCACTGTTCCTTCCAAATAAATAAACCGAACAGTATAACCCTTCATATTTATTTTATATTGTGCCTTTTATTATACTTCCGAAGTGGTTGTTATTTGTCCACTGAACCCATTTGTGTTGCGGCGCAATATCACCGCTCCCCAATATTCATTTGTGATGCCGGTCAATTGACTGTGATCCTGGCGATGTTGTCGATGACGACGGCCCCGGATAGATTCACTTTATACCCCGACAATATCTTTAAAAGTAAAATTAACAATGACAGAAAGTCAGGCAACATACAAGTTGACAATAAACCGGCCTTAAACACGATTCAGGGCAGATAATGGCAAATGGATTTTCCCAGGAACGGTATATTCAAAACCTGGAAGAGATTTCACCCAAGTTATCGGCCCGAATTCACAGAAAGACATATAGAAATCGGGGTAAAAAGGAACAAAGAGAGGCGCCAGAACCCGTCACCACAGTGGCAATGGCGCGAATATTCACGACTCAAAGCATGAACACTTGAGAACGAAAAAATGAGGAGACTACAATGAAGAACAAGAGAAACTTGATTGTGCAACAAGCTCTTAAGCGACCATCAAAACGCCGTTCTTGCCGCTGGCCTTGATTTGAAACAAGGCGCCATCGGCAAGGGTCAGCAGTTCATGACTATCCTCGGCATCCTCGGGAAAGGACGCCAGACCCAGACTGATTCCAACATGGATGTTGTGCCCGTAGTCACTAAGATACGGTGTTTCATTGATCTGTATGCGGATATCTTCCGCCATTCGATATGCCGCTGCCTTGGACATATCCGGAAAAACCACCACGAATTCATCCCCGCCGTAGGCAACACCAAAAGCCGGTTCCTGAATGCTGCCCCGAATGGTACCAGCGATTTCGTGAAGAACATGGCTACCTTTAAGATGTCCATAAGAATCGACCACCTGCTTGAAATTATCCACGTCCATGAAGATCAGGGACACGGGAGCCCGGCTGGCGCTTCTTTCCGAAATCATAGCGGCAAGGGTCTGATAGAGGTAGCGGGTGTTATACA
>JAPLJE010000440.1 GCA_026388755.1 Deltaproteobacteria bacterium
AAAGTATCTTCTGCCTTGACTGCGATGCCGTCCATGGCAGCCGCGTGAAAACTGGGGGAAGACAATTTGGCAATCACGGCCTCGGCCAGAACCCTTCCCACGGCATCCGGCACGGGCAGGGTTTCCGAGATAGGGGGATCGGCGGGCTGAAAGGTTTTGAACAGAAGTTCCCTGGCTTCTTCCAGGGTTTTCATCTTTAAATAGACATTTCGTTGATGATCCATTTCACTCCCTCCTTAAGATCAATTTAACAGCTCAACTTCAACCGGTTCACCCTGATCCAGGCCTTCAACATTCAGACCGATTTCAATCAGGCCGTCGGCTTTTACCATGGTGTTGATCAGGCCGGATTTTCCGAGGATGGGGTCTGCCACAAGCTTTCCATCAACTGTTTTCAGTTTTACCCGGACATAATCCACGCGTCCCTGGGCAGAGGAAAGATTTCGGGACAGACAGGCCGGAACCCGGATCGTTTGGCTCATAAGTCCTTTGACACCCGAGATATGTTCTATGAATGGTTTGACGATTTTTAAAAACACAATCATGGCGGAAACCACATGGCCGGGAAGCCCCCATAAGGCTTTATTTTGCGACATGGCCAGAATGGTGGGTTTCCCCGGACTGATCGAGATGCCGTGAAACAAAATACGGGGCTGCGGCAGCGCTGAAACGATGGTGACATCGCGCGCGCCTACGGAACTTCCGCCTGAAACCAGGACCACATCGGACGTTTTCAGGGCAAGGGAAAGGCTTTGATACAGGCTTTCACTATTGTCCCGGACAATGCCGTAAGAAACCGGAACTGCGCCGCAGGCCTTGACCATGCTGGTCAGGGTGTAGGAGTTGATGTCCCGTATTTTTCCAGGCGTCGGGGTTTCCGTAACCGGCACCACTTCATCGCCGGTGGAGATGATTGCGACAACCGGTTTTCGATAAACCTTCAGGGTATCTCTGCCAAATGCCGCCAGTAGCCCAATCTCCTGGGCTCTCAGCCACCGGCCCTCAGCCAGAAGGATTTCATCTTTTAAAAAATCTTCACCCGGTTCGATGACATGCTGCCCCGGGGCCGCGCTCCGGTATACCTCGATAGTTGTAGAATCCATGGCTTCGGTATGTTCGATCATGACCACGCTGTCCGCGCCGTCCGGAAGCATTCCGCCGGTGGAGATCCTGCAGGCTTCTCCGGTCCCGATGGAAAAATCCGAAGATTCTCCCATGAGACTGGTTCCCTTGACGGTTAAAAAAGCCGGATTGCTCTCGGTTGCACCGAAAGTGGAGGTTGCGCGGACCGCGAAACCATCCATGGTGGATCGCCTGAAATCCGGCAGGTT
Organism: Deltaproteobacteria bacterium; assembly: GCA_026388755.1. Classification (GTDB taxonomy): domain Bacteria; phylum Desulfobacterota; class Desulfobacteria; order Desulfobacterales; family Desulfatirhabdiaceae; genus RAAP-1. Next base: position 1,332 of record JAPLJE010000440.1, read on the forward strand.
TTCCGTTGCCGTCACCGGCTCTGCCAGAACCCTTTCATAAGCATCCATCAGGGGAACGGTTTCAATTTCCATTTCAGAAAAAACAGATCGGAAGGCCAGCGCCTGTTCGATGGTTACCACATTGAAAAAATCTTTCATTCATGAGCTCCTGGGAAAGCCGTGAGCGGCTTTCCCCTCATATTTAAGGTTTTACTGCAAATTATTTCAACTAGTAACAAGTCGAATCGACCCTGTCAACACGCGAGATGACTGAGTGAGGCTGATCCGAAAGTTCCGTTTCTTTCATACGTTTTTTGTCAACAACATGCTCAGAATCCGTTATCGTACGATATTTGCATTATTCATTGATTCTTATCCCAAATAATCTTATACAAAAAATGATTTTCAGCTTTTTCCCTTTCTGAAAGAATCAGCCGTATCTGATTTTTTCGTTCGATGTCTCCTATCGGTGTCAGGGTATGAAACGCTTAAGAAGAGCTATCGTTGTTGCATGTTTGATCGGCGTTTATTTTGCGCTCTTCTTGGGATGTGAGCTTCGGAAGCGCCACGAAACAACTCCAGATGACTTTGCCGTGGCGGATGACCCGCTCTGGGAGGCCGTGTTTCAGCGGACAGAAGGGTGGACTGGGGCCGATGGCATTAACACGGCGGATCTTTTGGATGGCCGGATTCTGTGGATATTTGGAGATACGTGGATTGGCGAAATTCAGCAGGGGCGCCATGCACTGCCAATTGATCTTTTGGCCGAACTGGTCAACAATACGCTGGCCGTTCATGAAAAACCAGATGCCGGATACTGGATGCCGCCCGACCCCAAAGCCATCCGGTTTTATTGGGGACAATCCGGTCAGAAAAACCTGGCATGGATCCGGCCGGAACCGGGCGATGGTTCCGGTTGGTACTGGCCGGCTGGAAATGGTCTGATGGTCAAAGCCGGTTTCGACAGTTTCCGGCTGTTATTTTTCATGAGTAAACTGTCGCGAAGTCCGGCCAGCGATGAGATGTGGGCGTTTTATCGCAGTGGAAACGCGTTGGTGATAGTGAATAATCCCGATGAAGATGTCCTCAACTGGCGTATTCAGAAGATTTCTGTTCCCTTAAGCCCCTCAAGGGGGGAAAAGATCGGTTGGGGGGTTACCCTGCTGTCAGTTCCGGTTCCAGGTGAATTCAAGGAAAGTTATTTATATATTTACGGCATCGATGAATCGGATCTTGGGAATAAAAAACTGCTACTGGCCAGATCACCGTCCAGCCGGGTTGAAGAGACGGGCGCCTGGCAGGCTTATCACGGAGATGGGGTTTGGGGAACGTTTGCTTCTGAATGCTATCCTATTGCAGAACACCTGGCCAGTGAACTCTCTATCGAGCCGGTGGTTATCGGAAAGAGCCTCTGGTATGTGATGGTTCACAGTGAAGATGGCTTTGGGAGCCATATCCTGATTCGAATGGCGCAACATCCGGAAGGCCCCTGGTCACAGCCTTTTCCGATATATCAGGTTGAGGATGTGCTCAAAAACAAGGCATTTGTCACCTATGCTGCCAAATCTCATGCCTGTATATCGCGTCCCGGAGAGCTGCTGATCAGTTATGTGATCAACGCAATTGATTTTGATATGGTATCTCAAAATGCCGACTTATACCGTCCCCGGTTTATTCGCATATCGCTGAATCGATTATTGCAGCAGCATAACGGGATTTTGCTTCACAACAATAACTGATCGCATGATCAAACAGCCCGGACAGCCCTGACTCGAAAAGGAAGGTATGCAAAAGTCGAAAAAAGCATCGCAGCATCGCTTGGCTGATTATATTAAAAAAAGCTTCAACCTGGCACTGAGGGCAGTAATGTGGGCGGGGGTATGCGTTGCCGTAAATATCGGTCTGCTGTATTTTGCCCAGTTGCTATTTGGGTTTTACCTGAAAGCTCCCATGGGGCCGGAGTTTGTCGCATCGAATCCCGAGTTGATGGATACGATCGCGCAATTGACCGGCATGGGTTTTGAACAACTGTCCATAACCTTTACTCTGACTGCATTAATTACCTGTCTGGTGATACTGGTTGCATGTAAACTCTTTTTTCTGGCGCGTTATATTTCCCCGATGGGAATTCTCGGACGGGCGATCACTTTTATTCTGCCGTTTTCTGCCGTGGTTGCCATGCTGATTCCGGATTCCGTTCCGGTTGGTGGCTGGGGAGTCGCTTTCACGCTGTCCGTCTTTCCAACCCTGGTGATGTTTAATATCTGTTTTACGATTGCCGATGAACTATTTCCGGAAGTGGATGATGTGATCGCGTTCTTTCAAAAAAAAGATGATTCAGGAAAAAAATTCAATGCTCGGCGATAGCCCTAATCCCTTGAGAATCTGCCTGCTGAGCTATCGCAGCAATCCTCATTGCGGAGGGCAGGGCGTCTATGTCAAAAACCTTAGCCGGGCGCTTCTGGATCTGGGGCATGAGGTGGACGTGGTTTCAGGGCCTCCGATGCTTCAACTGGATTCGGACATTCCCGTGAAACATCTTCCCTGTCTGGATCTTTACAACCCGGATGATCTTTTCAGGGTCCCTTCCCTGAAAGAACTTTCGGATCCCGTCAATTTTGCAGAATGGGTCGGCGTCTCTACCATGGGATTCCCAGAGCCTTTTACATTCGGCATCCGGGCCTTCCAGTACCTGCGAAATAAAACCCGCTGCTATGACATTGTTCATGACAATCAGAGTCTGTCATACGGGGTCTGGGCAATCGACAGGCGAATGCCAACCATAGCAACCATTCATCACCCCATTACCATCGACCGAAAAATTGCTTTGCGCTCGGTAAGTTCTGTCTGGAAAAAATTTAAATACCTGAGATGGTACTCGTTTATCGGCATGCAGAAGCGGGTTTCCAGAGCCCTTTCGCACATTATTACGGTTTCGGAATGCGCCAGAAACGATATCTGTAGCGATTTCAATATGTCACCGGATAAGTTCCGAATTGTCCCCAATGGCATCGATACGGATCTGTTTTATCCCATTCCGGAAATTCCGCGGGAAAAAAACCGGATCATCGTTACCAACAGTGCGGATACGCCGCTTAAGGGGCTTTATTATTTGCTGCACGCCATTGCGGATCTTTCCGAAACCCGTAAAATCCGGCTGGTTGTCGTTGGATCTCCGAAAAAAAACGGCGGCATCGTCCGGCTGATTACCCGTCTGGGGATCGGCAGGTTGATCACGTTTACGGGCCGGATCAGCCACGAGGAATTTGTCCATCAATATGCCAGGGCTTCCGCGGCGGTTGTGCCTTCGGTCTATGAAGGATTCGGGCTTCCGGTGGGCGAGGCCATGGC
>JAPLJE010000006.1 GCA_026388755.1 Deltaproteobacteria bacterium
ATATGTCGATGCGATATGGATCGCCTCCATCAAAGGCTTTGCGGCAGGAGGGGTGAACATATGTCTTGCCATGATACTGGGAGCGGACTGGCCGCCGTTACCCAGCATCATGGGCATGCTGCTTGTCGGCTGTTTTTCCTATGGCATCAGCCTGATTCTTTTCATAGTCGGACTGCGTCATCTTGGAACTGCCAGAACCGGGGCCTACTTCTCTGTCGCACCGTTTTTCGGAGCGGTGCTGGCGATTCCCCTTCTGGGCGAAGCGGTCAGTTCACGCTTTGTTATTGCCGGAACCCTCATGGCATTTGGCATCTGGCTGCACTTGACCGAACGGCACGAACACGCGCATTTGCATGAGGCGAAAGATCATGAGCATGACCACGCCCATGATGATCATCACCGGCATGAGCACGATGATTTGAACCTATCCAATCATAATCAGAGGCATTGCCACGCGCCACTGACGCATATACATAGCCATTTCCCGGATACCCATCACCGGCACAACCATTGAGTTCCCGCTTTCCAGCTATCTCACATTATTTATTTGATAGTTACATTTAACATTATTCTTGGAGATTTTCAGTGGCACATAATCACGATCATCACAATCATGCCTCCAACAATATTAACCGTGCCTTTGCCATCGGTGCGGTGCTCAACTTGATTTTTGTTTTGGTTGAGGCTGGGTATGGCACAATATCCAACTCGTTAGCCCTAATAGCTGATGCAGGGCATAATTTAAGCGACGTCATGACCTTGCTTCTTGCTTGGGCAGCTATGACTGTCGCAAAACGTTCAGCGACGGCCAAGTACACCTTCGGTTTCAAAAAAGCGACAATCCTTGTGTCTTTGGGTAGCGCCCTTTTCCTGTATGCAGCTCTTGGTGTCATTATTTGGGAGGCTATGGGCCGACTGCGCTCCCCGGTTTCGATGAATGGCGTGACCATTGCTGTGGTCGCCACTATTGGCGTGGTGATTAATACGGCGACCGCCCTGTTGTTCATGGCAGGTAGAAAAAATGATCTTAATATCAAAGGAGCTTTTCTGCACATGGCGGCCGATGCTGCGGTTTCAGCCGGAGTAGTCGTGTCGGGGTTGGTTATCACTGCCACTGGCTGGAATATAATTGACCCTGTGATCTCAATAGCGATTGCGCTTGTTATCCTTTTTTCCGGATGGGGATTACTGAAAGACTCGTTGAACCTGACCATGGCCGGGGTGCCTGATCAAATTGATGCGGTAGCCGTTCTCGATTATCTGACCGGGATTTCCGGAGTGCAGTTCGTCCATGACCTCCATATCTGGGCGGCGAGCACCACGGAAAACGTCCTGACTGCCCATCTGGTTATGCAAACAGGCGGCAGTGACGAGTTTTTGCATCAGACCGCGGAACACTTGCATCATACCTTCAATATTCACCACACGACTATTCAGATTGAACGAAGCGATATAAGCGGTATTTGTCATGTCGGTAATACAAATGGACAAGGAGGCTGCTGGCCGGGGAAACAAGAGACTGTTCATAGCCCTTGCCCCTCGGAGGGGCATTCGCAATAGAAACATGAACATTAGACAAAATGGTTCCTTTTGTCTAATGTTCAAAAACACGACCCAGTATTTAAGTGGTTTTCATTGGTGCCTCAGCAACAACAAACAATATCATTCTCTTTGAATTCAGTTTTTCCCTTGGAAAATAGCTCAGTATTAATCATGGCCAGTCCTTACAGAAATCGATCATTTGTCGCAACAACAGCCACAGCCCCCTATTCCGCTGGCCTTTTCAAAAGCTTCCCGGCCCTCCCGAAAAGACAGCCAAGCCATGGAAATGGAGCCCAGGGAATCCACCCACCCAAAGCCGGTCAGTTCATAAATGAGGCTGGCTGCCAGCAGAACTCCGGAAAGGATCAAACAGACCCGGGTGCATCCCGCATCTGCCAGAATGGCCTGGGAATTCAAGGCGGTTCCCACTTTGACCTTGAAATGAATGAGCGCCCACATTGAGCCGATGGAAATAAGCGAAATAACGATCCCCCAGAATGTGGTCTCTGGATGGTGACCTGAATAGATATTGTATAGCGCTGTTACTGTCAGTCCCACTGTCAGAAGATAAAATGCCGTGCCCGTGACCTTCAATGCCCGCTGCTCGAAACGGTCCAGATTTTCGTCTGTTGATTGGCGAAACCGGTGGATCATGTGCCAGACCCCGATTCCCGAGATCACTTCTACAAACGAATCCACACCAAATCCAAACAGCGAAAGGGTTTTATCCTGGAACCCGAAAAATACCGAAATCACCCCTTCAAACAGGTTATAATAAATGGTGATCAAGGCCAGCAAATTGGCCTTTTTATAGAGACGGTTTATCGATGAATCTTGTGTATCCACTATGAATTTCTCCAAAGTCAGGTTACTGTTGAACAGACGATAGTCTTTCCCCACTCTTCATATTTGATGGTGTCGTAAAAAGCCTATCTGCGTTTAGCTTCACCCTTAATATAGGAATTTGCAAATGAATTAAAGGGGTAGTCGGTTAGCTCCACCAAAGATGCGACAACAACTTGCAATCAAAGGGTTTATTGGGTTGCTGACCGGATATGCTGTCAATGTTTAGTATTTCGTGTGATTCCGGAATATTTCCGAGAATCAGTTGGAGCTACTACCCCTTATGAATTATTCTGCTGTCTTGCGCTTTTAATAATATGATTACTTTAGAAAAATACAATGCAGTCCAGAAAACCTTTTAAACTCGACTCATTATTGTCTTTACACAGGGATCTACTTCAGTATTGACGCTGAATCTCGTTCCATCAATGCCGGTTGATGGGAACCCGGCCGGGATCGCCCACGAACGGCAGGATCAGCAGGCGGGGCAGGGACAGCTTTCGCGGGTCCCGGAATTGGGAGAGTCCGATTACCATATTCATGTGCCCCATGGCCGGCTGGTCTTTGTATGTTCCAAGAAGCCGGTCCCACCAGGGCAGATTGAAGCCGTAGTTGCTGTTTGTCTCGCGGATGACCACGGAATGATGCACCCGGTGCATGTCGGGGGTCACGACAAAGCGCCGAAGGATTCGGTCAACGGATACGGGAATATGGATGTTGCTGTGGTTGAACATGGCGGTGGCATTGAGGGCCACTTCGAAAATGAGTACGGCCAGCGCGGGAGGTCCAAGCGCAACTACCATCATGAGCTTGATTCCCATGGAAATAACGATTTCTATGGGGTGAAAGCGCAGGCCTGTTGTCAGGTCATAATCGAGATCGGCGTGGTGCACCATATGCAGACGCCAAAGCGTCGGAACCGCGTGATGGAGCACATGCTGCAGGTAGATGGTAAAATCCATTGCAATCACGCCTATGACCACTTCAAACCAGTAGGGCAGATCGACGTTATTGAGCAGCCCCCATTGACGCTCGGTTGCCAGAAGCGCCATTGCAGCGGGAAAAACCGGGAAAAACAGGCGTACCGAGAGGGGGTTGAGGCCGATGATCACAAGGTTTGCAAACCATCGGCGCGCCTTGGAAGTGGTCAAGGCCCGACGCGGTGCAAGAATTTCGCAAACGGCAACCAGAACAAAGACTCCGAGGAAAAATCCCAAGCGTATCGTTATTTCAGTGTTCATAAAATGAAAACCTTTTAGACAAATTTTGTTGCGATGCAATAATATTCAATTTTTATGATCAAACAGCGCTAAAAAACCTGGAAAGATTTTTTTGATCATAACCGCGATACGGGAATCCTTCCTGCGTAAAAACGCCTGATCCGCCTGGAAGGCCAGCTCCGGTCTTTCCGCCAGAATCATGCGGGCTGCATGTTCCGCAGCCCAGCCGCCGCGATCGCAGCAGGCTTCAAAATGATGGGGGAATTCAGAGGAACCGTTTTTGATCAGCAACCGGCAACAAGTAGAACCAAAGTGAGACTTGAAATCATGATGCAGCTGGCCGGAGGCGGCCATGGCCTTGCGGCGGACTGCCAGGTTTGAATCGCTTTGGGAAAGAAAAAGACCCAGGGATATCACGCCTCCGGTCAGTGCCCCGCAGGTGCATCCCGAGCTGCCGATGCCTTCCGGA
>JAPLJE010000680.1 GCA_026388755.1 Deltaproteobacteria bacterium
GAATTTCTGGGAATAAAACCGGAAATATACGATGCAGTTAACCTGATCGGATGCATCGGCAGCGAAGACCCGGATGCCCTGCTTGGCGACCTGGTGATCGACTTCATCACCCACCTGAAAGCCGCCGCATTCTTCTCCGATGAGAGCCGGGAGGTATTTGTCGATTTTCTCATTGCCATGCGTTTTGCATGGCTTTCTGAATGGCTTCGGCATGAAGACCACGAAATGATTGCACTTGAAACCGTTTACATGAAGCTTCTGGCGGATAACACCGGAATGCTGAAAAAAGTCTGGGAAATCTGATCCGGTTCCCAGCCCCCGGAAACACCTAAACCGATCGGAGACAAAACGACGTATTCACGCGGCATTCTAACTTCTGAACACTTGAAGAGCTTCATCCATCACCAACAGAAAGGCGTCTTATGAAACCAAATCACCGGAAAATAAATTGCGGCCCCAAATCGGTATTTTCCATCAACTACCTGGTCATGGTTGTCACAATCGCTTTTCTAACAGCTTTTCCCGGATATTTATCCGCGGCCACGATCCAGATCATCGGTCTGGGAGACAGCCTGACCCAAGGCACCATGGATGCAACCAAAAACACACCGAATACCATGAATGCGTATCTTCAAAAGACGGTTGAATCCCTTTCAACCATTTTTCCCTTTCAGTTTTCCCAGCCCCTTTACGGATATAAGGAACAACGCCTGACGCCGTATAACACCCCCACCAATCTTGGCGTCGATGGCGCTGATATTTTTTCGCTTGAAGGGATTGAATACTATAAACGGGTTGGCGCCAGCACATCCTTTCCGAGCAGTAACTATCTTTGCGACAGCAGCACTCCCTTTCAATTTCAGAACGACTACGACAAAGTGCTGTTTCCCATAAATTTAATCGCCGGAAAACCGGTTTCTCAGATCGATGCGGCCCTGACGCTCATGAATCAGCAGGCCGCCGCACCGGATGAAGAATTTTCTGTGATTTTTCTCTGGATCGGAAACAATGATTCCAGCCTGGCTGCCCTGGGAATCGGCGGCAGCAATCCATCCTATCTGCCCATCCCTCTGGATGCCATATCCCCGGAGATATCCCCACAGCTAAAGGCCCTTCTGGAATCGGGACAGGCCCAGGGGCTTTTGAATTTTGAACCCTACACACCGGAAGCGATCGATCGAAATCTTACGGATGTCAAGGATTTCACGGATCAGTTGAATCATATTTTGGAGCGCCTTCAGAAGGAAAATACCCTACCGTATGGGCATACCCCAATTATGTTGATGACCCTTCCCTACTACAGCGCCGTCGGATACCTGTTTGATTCGGAAGACCTTGAATTTTATCTGCGGCAGGCAAGTCCGGCTTACACGGTTCCACCGACATTTCAGCGCATCGCACAGCCCGGAGAACCCATTGCCGCATCCTTCAGCGGCGATCGGGTCTCTTTTTTCACGTTTGCGTTCATGGATGCGCTACTCCAGAGCGGTTATTCCGTGGATTATGTCAATACGATTCTTGAAAAGGAAGGCGTTCAACAGGACGGTCTGATTCTTTCGGAATCAGAGCAGCAATTGATCATGTCCCGCATCGACAGCTTCAACCA
>JAPLJE010000826.1 GCA_026388755.1 Deltaproteobacteria bacterium
CACCGAAAAATCGATAATGCGGTTAATCATGGCGGGTACCGTCGTCCGGCGTTGCGGGAGCCAGGCTCTGTGCCCGGGGAGGCGAAGAGAGGGCCTGGTCCGGGTCTTTTTCAAATGATTCTTTGCACTTGTCGGAGAAGAAATAATAGGTTTTTCCCCGGTAAGCGCTTGTTCTGCCCTCGGCTCTTGCCTGATTCTTATTCACGGAATAGCCGCATATCGGATCGGTGCTTAAAAGATCGATGCCGGCCGAAGCCGCCTTCATCCTGCTTTCCGAATCGATCAGAAAACCGCCCGACACCACGATGCGTTCGCCCGGCGAAAGCCCATTAATGATTTCGACCCGGTCTCCCGAGCGCCAGCCGGTTTCGACTTTGCGGGGTTCGAAGAACCCGTTGCCAAGATCAACAAAGACGGTGTTCCTGAGACCGGAATCGATGATCGCGTCAATGGGTGCTGTAACGGCAGGCGGGTAACTGACGGGAAAGTCCACGTCAACAAACATGTCGGGCTTCAAAACGAAATTGGGATTATCCACATCGAGCCGCACGTTGAGCGTGCGTGAAACAGGATCGAACTGGGGAATGATGTTGCTCACGGTTGCCGTGAGGGCTGCGTTTCGGTGGATAAGGAACACCCGGGCAATGGCGCCGGGCTTGATAAACTTCTCCTCATTTTCGAAAATGTCCGCCAGAATCCAGACATGCTTCAGGTCCGCGATCCGGTAAAGCTCGGTCCCCTTCTGGAAGCGTTCTCCCAAGGTGATGTTCCGGGTTTGGACAAAGCCCGCAGCAGGCGCCCTGATCTCGACATGTTCCCCTCCCTGCCGGGACTGCCTGATCTCATCGAGCTGGTGTTCGGTCATTCCCAGGTTGCGCAGCGCATTCCGGTAGTTTTCAATGTTGGCATCGGTTGACTCGAGCTGCTCCTTGGTTTCCGTGCCGCTCTTCTGGAAACGTTCGAGCGATCGCAAACCATAGAGATAGGCTTTCATCGCCGAGAAAAATTCCGGCGCATAGAAGGTGGCCAGCAGCTCGTCTTTTCGGACCAAGCTGCCGGTAGTGACGGGAAGCCTCTTCTTGATCCACCCGTCCGTGGCGGCATTGATCCGGTAAATCCGCGTTTCATCCACGGCAACCCGGCCCAGTATCCGGATCGTCTGGGGCATGGCCTTTTTCTCAACCGTAGCCACCTTGACCCCGAAAAGCTGCTGCCAGTCACCACCGATTCTGACCGTCCCGGGAGGCATGCCCGCCATTTCATTGGATTGCCCCGGGCTGGAACCACCATCGGCGTAGACAGGTTCCATGGGCATGCCGCACGGCGCGATGCCGGGTTTATCGGAAGCATGCACCGGATTCATGGGATCCACGTAATAGAGGACCCGGCGTTCCTTGGAATCGGAACCGGCATCCGGTTGCCGATGGCTGTACCATGAGCCCGCAAGGAATGCGCCAGCCGCCACAACGAGCAGAAACACAAGATATAAATATCTCTTCATGGCAGAGACCGCTTCCCGCTTTTACGATTACTGTAAAAACCGTATCATTTCAAAAAGAACTGTAAGGTCGGTAAGAAGACAAAGACCTGCGGATTTGTGAAGACTGAGCATGCTCCGACGTGCAGGACTTTGATTTTGGCACCCCGGCGCAGAAACGCCGGGGTGCCAAGGGGGGCTTCACCCGCCTGAATAGACTACACCTTTATCTTGCCG
>JAPLJE010000283.1 GCA_026388755.1 Deltaproteobacteria bacterium
GGTCGCCTTCCTTGACATAAACCGCCCTGACCACGCCCATGATCTTGCTGGAAAGGATGCTGGCGTTTTTTGCGGACACGGTTCCGGTCGCCTCATAATGAATGGGTTCCTGGCTGATGGCGGCTGTGGACACCGGGGCTTTGATTGACCGCATCTGAGAAGGTTTTACGGTGCCGGGTTCGATTTTTTCACTGCATCCTGAAAACAGGATACATACCATGCCTGCTACTCCATAGATTAAACGGTGTTTCAGCATAACAGTCTCCATCAAGGTGGGTTTTCAAGCCGACTTCAGCGATGATCATGGCCGGCCCATTCTGGCGACCCTTATTGAAAATTCGTATCCAGTGTTCCTGCGGCCAGTGACAACTGAATTCGCGCCGCCAGATAATCGTGCAGGGAGCGGTATCGGTTGGTATGGGCGGATTGAAGCGCAACCTCCGCATCCAGAAGGCTGACCAGGGTGAGCAGTCCGTTTTCATATCGGTCTCTGACGATACGAAGCCCTTCTTCAGACTGTGAAACCGCGGCTTCGGCCACGGATATCCGGTTCCAGGCGCTTTGAACCTGTAAGAATGCCTGTCGGGTCTGGACCTCGATGCCCGCAGCCATATCGTTTCGCATGGCCCGGATCCGGCTGAGCATGGCTTCGGACTCGCGTGTCTTGGCGCTCATCCGGTCTCCACTGTAAAGATTCACCCGCATCATTGCGCCAACGGTGTAGCTGTCTCCGCTGTTTCTGAAATCAGCCGAATTCAGTTCATAGGTGCCGATCAAGTTGATATTGGGAAGATGGGCCGCCCTTGATTTTTGAATTTCATCTTCGGCAATTTTTTCCTGAAGCTGGAGATATTGCATATCGGGTCGATGGGACTGGGCCAGGCCGATCCATTCATCGATGGGACCGAGGACGGATTCGCCTTTTACAAGTCCGGTTGCCAGTCGCCAGTTGCTGTCCCCTGGGGCGCCCATGGCGGCGTTCAGGGCCGAAAGCGCCATGGATATACGGCTTTCATCTTGAATGCGATCCTGATCCAGTTCGGCAATATGGACCTGGGTCCGGAGCAGGTCACTCTTGACGGCAAGCCCGTTTTCATAGCGATTGCGGATCATCTCCAGATGCACGCGGGCGGTTTCCAGGGATTTCTGGATCACATCAAGATGATGATAAGCCAGAACCATCCCCGCATAGGCAGTCGCAGCCGTTGCAATCGCTTCCTGGCGGGTTCGCATTAAAAAAAAATCCTGCGCCTCTCTGTCGAGTTTGGCCTGGTTTACACCGATCCGGGTCTGACCGCCCTGATATACGGACCATTCCATGGAAAGTGCGGAATTGAAGTTGCTGATGGGATTGGGGTGGTTCAACCGGTCGGGGTCAAAATCCGTCTGCGTGATGATTTCCTGATTGAGCCGGTTTCCGAATGCCCACATGGGATTGTTGGTATGGTTGAAGGTTTCGGTAAAAAATACCTGGGGTAAAAAGCCGGATTCGGCCTGCGTGATGCGATGATCGGCAGCTGTTACCTGTGAAAGTGCTGCCTTGATTCTGGGATTCTGCCTGTCTGCCAGTTTCATGGCATCAGAAATGGTTAACGATGGCACGTCTGCAGCCGGGAGTTTTAGAGGGAAAAGGCAAAGACAGGCGAAAAACAGCATCGGCCATTCTGACCGAAGAGACATTTGTTTCATAGTGCAATTCCCTTGGAAGATTTTAAAGAATCATGGGTGCGGTTGCGCCAGACTGCCTATGGTTCTTTCACGTATTTTACCATTCACGAAAAGGGATATTATTTCGTTATCACTATACAAGCGGATGAGCAAGGGCTTTGTCGCATTGCCGGGCAGGACGCTGGCGGTCCAGGCTGCAAGACCTCTGAGCAGAGGATTCGGAGAGGTTAAAAAAGGGACCAGAAATTCGGATGCGCCCTCAGCCCGGTGGGGCCGATCCTGGGCCAGCCTCCCCAGTCCCCAGAGAATGCCTTTTTGCAAAGCGAGGTTGTCAATAAAGTTGCCGCAGGGATTGATATAGGAGATCAGCAAGCAAGCATATTCTTCGGCCATACGGTCGTTTCTGGCCATAATTTCGCCCATGGCTTCCGCAGATCCCCAGCCGATACCGCCGGACTCGTCGTTCAGGTTCCACATCAGGCGCCGCATCACGACACGGGCCGATTCCACGTTTTCCTCGGCCAAAAGGGACACCACAGCGCCCATTGCGGTAATGGCCTGCCAGAAATGCAGGGGGTCTTTGCTGTAGAAAAATGGAAGCAGCGCATTCACAACCTTCCGAAGGGGCATGCGGCAAATGGCACCCAGCGCCTCTTCCGGCTCTGCTTTCGAGAACAGGGCCATCAGTTTTTCTTTGAGGTCCCGAATCGAACCGGTTGTTTCAGACATATTACTCCCAGGCAATACAGTCCGCCGGACAATTCTTTATGGCTTCATCCACACCGGACCGGGGATAATCCGTCATTTCCATCACTTCAATGTAGCCGGCATCGTTCAGTCTAAAAACTTCCGGACATACATCCTGACATATGCCGCAAATAATACAATCGCTTAAATCAATAACAGGCTTTTTCATCATGATCATCTTTAGTGCAACTCACAAGAACTGGTGACGGCTTCGTCATAAGAAAGAAATAGGTTGATTACTTTTCTCTTCACGTATAAGGATCTCAAAAAAATACGTTGGTTACAAGTTGCCTGAAAAAACGAAAATCCAAATATCCTGGATGTCATCATATGAATCAAATCATTTCTGTCAAGGCAGACAGAGTCGCTGGCCAGGAATATCTCAGCAGAACGGGCAATCAATCACAATCTGTTATTTTTTGCTTGCATTTCGTAATGTTGTCATATATCATCACCTATGATTTAACTGTTTATAATTATTTGACGAACAGGGAATAAAATTTCATGTATCCGTCAAATTTCAGATGCTTACCGGTTCCGGATCAATTGATTTTTGATTCTGGATTATAAGGTATTCGCGATAATTTATTAACGTGAGGAGGTGCAGGCATAGTCCCAACAATCAAAAGACCCATCAAAACCGATAAGACCAATATCAACCGGGATATCCGCGCCAAAGAGGTCAGGGTGATTGATCCGGATGGTAATCAGATTGGAATAATCCCCACATACAAAGCGCTGGCTGTTGCCAATGATTTCGGGCTCGATCTTGTTGAGATTTCACCCAATGCAGCCCCTCCGGTTTGCAAGATAATGGATTATGGCCGTTATCGTTATGAGCAGACCAAGAAAAAGCAGGAGGCCAAAAAAAAGCAGAGCTCTTTTCAGATCAAGGAGATCAAAATACGCCCTAAAACCAGCGAGCATGACCTGCAAACCAAAATTGATCACATCCGAAAGTTCCTTGACAAAAAAGACAAAGTCAAGTTAACCGTGGTCTTCAGGGGTCGTGAGATAACGCTGTCTCAGGCAGCCAAGGAATTGCTGGAAAAGGTCATTGTCGAAACCCAAGAAATTGCAGTGGTCGAACAGGCTGCCAAATTTGAAGGGCGGACAATGGTGATGATCCTCTCTCCCAAATAACCTTCGGATCGGGAAAAGCCCGGTCAGATCTGAAAGAGTTTTTTTTGTTATTCAGGTTGTACAGGCGTGAGCAGATAATTTTGGCTCACGCTTTCTATTTTGTATGCCTTCTGAGATGAACGCTTTACAGATCAATGAGTTTTAGAACTTCATTGAGTCTTTAATTCTAGGAGATAAAACCATGCCAAAAATCAAAACCAATCGTTCTGCTGCAAAGCGCTTTAAAAGAACGGGAACCGGGAAATTTGTTTTCTCAAAATCTCATGGTAGTCATATTTTGACCAAAAAGACCACCAAGCGAAAACGATCTTTGAGAAAAAGTCAGATTGTTGATAAAACCAACGTCAGAGAGTTGAAATTATTACTTCCGAACGGGTAAGACATGAGACGTGTTTTCGATTCAGATTACCCAGCCAGATGGATATTCATGCATTGTCAGCCAGTTACATGCAGCGTTTATTATAAGATGATGCAGGATTAAGGAGATATCGATATGAGAGTAAAACGTGGCTTTAAGGCAATGAGACGGAGAAATAAAGTATTAAAACTGGCCAAGGGGTTTCGCGGCGGCCACAGCAAACTTTTTCGGACAGCTGCGGATACCGTCGACCGGGCACTTGCCTATGCTTACAGAGACCGTAAGGTCAAAAAACGGGATTTTCGCAGCCTCTGGATCGCCAGAATTAATGCGGGTACGCGGATGAATGATCTGTCCTACAGTAAATTCATGCATGGACTCAAAATGGCCGGTATTGTTCTGGATCGGAAAGTTCTTGCAGAACTCGCGATTGCTGATCCAACCGGTTTTTCCAGTCTGGTCAGAACCGCAACTCAGCCAAACTGATGGCAAGGACACCATCTGCTTGATTGTGCATTATCCCTTATGGATGAAAATGGTGTCGGGGCTGTTACCCAGTGTCTGCCCAGCGGATCGCGATGACCGGATGGATAAAAGACCGTCCAGTCATCCGGTCTATTAATAAGGGAGTCGCCTTCCAATGGAGCTTAGAAAATAGACATCGCCTGTGTCTCTAACGATCTAACCCCGCCTTTTTTACATCAGAGAATACAAACCGTGGAACAACAGATAGAACAGATTCTTCAGCAGGCACTGAATGAGCTTCAGTCAGCTTCGCAAGCCGCTCAACTTCAGGCCTTTTCTGTCCAGTATCTTGGACGAAAGGGCTTTGTCACCCAATATCTCCGGAACATCTCACAACTGCCGGCCGAACAGCGCCCGCTGGCGGGGAAAAGAGCCAATGAGATAAAAAATATCCTGGAAGAAGCCCTGCAAAAGGCGCTTCAGGAAATTGAAACCCGGCAGGCAGCAGAAGACGTTGGCATTGATGTTTCATTGCCGGGCCGCGCTGCTTTTCATGGTTCCATGCATCCGATTACCCAGATTACCCGACAGATCTGCGAGATTTTCTCGAGCATGGGGTTTGCTGTTGCAGAAGGACCTGAGGTGGAGCTGGATCACTATAATTTTGAATCCTTGAATATCCCCAAAAATCATCCGGCAAGGGATATGCAGGACACGTTTTATGTGTCGGAAGCCATCGTCCTTCGGACCCACACCTCGCCGATTCAGGTCCGATATATGGAAAAGCATACCCCTCCGGTCAAGATCATTGCTCCGGGTAAGGTGTACCGGTGCGATTCGGATATTACCCATACCCCCATGTTTCATCAGGTTGAAGGGCTTGTGGTGGGAGAAGCCATCTCTTTCGGGGATTTAAAAGGCATTCTGACGGTTTTTGTCCATCAGATGTTCGATGATCAGACCAGCCTGCGATTCCGCCCCAGCTTTTTCCCCTTTACCGAACCCAGCGCTGAGGTGGACATCCTGTGTGTCATGTGCCGGGGCAAGGGATGTCGGGTGTGCAAGCAGACCGGATGGCTCGAAGTGCTCGGATCCGGAATGGTTCACCCGGCGGTTTTTGAGAATGTCGGATACGACACCTCCCGCTACTCGGGGTTTGCTTTTGGAATGGGCGTTGAGCGGATTGCCATGCTGAAATTCGGAATTGATGACATCCGGAAGTATTATGAAAACGACATCCGGTTTTTAAAACAGTTCTAACCGATTTTTCAGCGGGCTGCCATGTTACCGGAGAGCCCTGTCGTTAATGAACCCTATCGTTGTTAAGTTTTACAAGGTTTTGATCCGATGAAAATAAGCTTAAACTGGTTGAAATCCTATGTTCCGATACAAATGGATGTTGACGCGATTGTCGAAGCATTGACCATGACGGGTCTTGAGGTCGAAGCTGTTTACGACCGCTACGATTATTTAAAATCGGTCATTGTCGGCCGCGTCGTCAGCATTTCTCCGCATCCGAATTCCGCCAAGCTTCAATGCTGCGTGGTGGATTCCGGGAAAGCACGGATACCGGTTGTCTGCGGAGCGCCCAATGTTCATGTTAACTGTTTGTCCGCTCTGGCGCTTCCCGGAACACAGCTGCCCGATGGCACGGTCATCGAATCCAGCGCGATTCGGGGGGCCGATTCCGAAGGCATGCTGTGCAGCGAGGCGGAGTTGGGGCTCGGGCCGGATCGCAGCGGTATCATGCTTCTGCCAAATAATCCCTTGGCGTCCCTTACGGCCGGCCAGTCGCTGGCTTCGGCGCTTGATATTTCGGATAGGGTGCTGGAGATCGGCTTAACGCCCAACCGCTCCGATTGCCTTAGCATGATCGGAATCGCCAGAGAGGTTGCCGCGATTCAGAAAACCGCGCTGTCGTACCCGGAAATAAACCTTCCTGAAGGCAAAGGTGACATCCGCAAGATGGCATCCGTCTCGATTCTTGCACCCAATCATTGTCCCCGGTACGCGGCCAGAATACTGACAGGGGCCACGGTGGGGCCTTCTCCGCACTGGCTTTGCGACCGGCTGATATCCGTTGGCATCCGACCCATCAACAACGTGGTGGATATTACGAATTTCGTGATGATGGAAACCGGCCAGCCCCTTCACGCCTTTGACTTTGACCGTCTGGCCGGGCATCGCATCGTGGTTCGAACCGCTGTTTCCGGAGAGTCGTTTACCACTCTGGATCATAAAGTGCGCACCCTGACCGCCGATATGCTCATGATCTGCGATGGGGAAAAGCCGGTTGCCATTGCAGGCGTCATGGGCGGATACAATTCCGAAATCGAGCCGGCCACTAAAACGATTTTGATTGAAAGCGCCTGTTTTGATCCAACCAGTATTCGAAAAACATCCAAATATTTTGGACTGAACACAGATGCCTCCCATCGGTTTGAACGCGGGGTGGATCCCGAAGGGACAGTATTTGCACTGGACCGGGCCGCAGCGCTGATGGCCAATATCTGCGGCGGTGTTTTGATTGAAGGCGTAATTGATGAACGTCCGGTTGTTCGGGAAATAAAGCCGATAGTCCTCAGCGTCGAAGCCACCAATCGACTTCTGGGAACAAAGATCGATTCCGCGGCCATGGACAGCATGCTTCAATCCATCGGTTTTACGGTCGAACCGCTGAACCCGGATCAGCGAAAGGTGGTTCCACCGTCATTTCGAGTGGATGTTTCCAGACCGGTTGATCTTATGGAAGAAATTGCCAGGCTTTCTGGTTATGATCGGATTCCCACGACGTTTCCCGTCATCTCGGAAGGATCGGCCCGCTCTTTCCTGTCACAAAGTCCCAGGGAACGGATCCTGCGGCTGATGACCGGTTTTGGCTTTTCAGAAACCATTACGTACAGTTTTGTTCACACGCAATCCTGTAAATACCTCAGGCTTGAATCCGGCGATCCCAGGATGCGCACCCTTCACGTCCTCAACCCGTTGAGCGAAGA
Organism: Deltaproteobacteria bacterium; assembly: GCA_026388755.1. Taxonomy (GTDB): domain Bacteria; phylum Desulfobacterota; class Desulfobacteria; order Desulfobacterales; family Desulfatirhabdiaceae; genus RAAP-1. The sequence goes on from JAPLJE010000283.1 coordinate 7,378, forward strand.
CCAGGGAATCATGCGTACCTCGCTGATTCCAGGCATTCTGGAGACAGTGTCCAGGAACATTTCCAGGCAGTCCAGAAACCTGAAGCTCTTTGAAATCGGCAATATATTTGTCAGCAACGGCCAGGATGCCCTTCCGGATGAAATTGAAATGCTTTCAGGATTGTGGACAGGCATACGCCAGGAGGTGTCGTGGCATGCGCCTGATACGGCATGTGATTTTTATGACCTGAAAGGGGTGGTTGAAGCGCTTTTGGCTGCGCTTCATATCCACGATACCCGATTTACTCGGAACACGGCCCTGACCTGTCCTTATCTGAAACCCGGGTATGCGGCCGGTATTCAGTGCGGCCTGCAGGTGGTAGGATATATCGGCCAGGTGCATTCGGAAACGCTGAGCTTTTTTAATATCAAACAGCCGACCTATGTCTTTGAGATCGATATTCAGAAACTCTTTGCCAGTGTGCCCGAAGTCCATCAGACAGCGGCGATTCCCAGGTTTCCTGCAGTCGCAAGGGACATTACACTGATACTTTCAAAAGCCATTGAATCCAGTCGGATCATAGAAATGGTTCAAGAAATGCATGATCCGCTCGTGGAGCGAATCATGCTGTTTGATGTGTTTGAGGGAGGACACCTTCCGTCTGATAAAAAAAGTCTTTCTTTCCGGCTGACCTATCGTTCTGCTGCCGGAACTCTGGAAGATGAGGCAGTCAATGAGCTTCATAAAGGCATTTCAGATAAACTGATTAAGAAATTTGATGCAGCGCTGCCTTAGTGAGCATATAGCCGAGGAAGCACCAGATATAATCAAATGCTCACTTTTGGGTCAGGAATGTTCGTGGGATTCACACTATGCCTGATCAAAAGATTCAGCCGGATAAACTGTATTACAAGATCGGCGAGGTCAGCCGGATTGCCGGTCTGCCTTCTCATGTTATTCGGGTCTGGGAGCAGGAATTCTCAAAAATCAGGCCCCGTCGAACCCCGTCTGGCCAGCGCATGTATACCCCGCGAAATATTGAACTCATCCTTGAAATTAAACACCTGCTTTATGAGCAAAAATATACCATCGAAGGCGCCCGGCTGTTTATGAAATCCTGCAAGTCCAGTACATTGCCATCGGTTCTGGCTGAGATTCGGCTGGAGCTTGAACGAATCAAAAGCATTTTGTCCTGAAGACAGAAAAGTCGGTACGGGGTATAGGGGTCATAATATCGCTGATCCCTGCCCCCTATACCCTGATTACGATTACGGATTTACGAAAAATATTGACAATCTTTTAATTTTAACGTAGTTTACTAAAGATAATTTGCGGGCATAGCTCAGCTGGTAGAGTACAAGCTTCCCAAGCTTGGTGTCGCGAGTTCGAATCTCGTTGCCCGCTCCAAAGAGAGTCCGTCTTTTCATTTAATTACTAAGTGAAATGCAGCGTTTTCATCTAGAGTGGTGGGGTTAAAGCGTGTAATTCTTCTTGCGGTTTATTACATCAGACATATTTTTTGATCTCACTGCATTAAATCAAATGAGAGGAAACGGGCATCAGCCCGTTTTTTTATTTTTAATGACTGAACGATTTAACCAAATGACGCCATCGCGGAAAAAAGGAAAAAGGACAGAAATCCCTTTGCCAAAGGCTTCTCGCTTAATAAGGGACGAAATCATTTCCAAAGTCAATGAACTGGCTGGTCCCTTGTGCGATGCTGAAGGAATTGAGCTGGTTTATACAGAATACCAGCGTGAACCTCACGGGATGATTCTCCGCATTTATATCGATAAACCCGGAGGGGTGACCTTACAGAATTGCACGCAAGTCAGCCGTCAGCTGCAGGATCTTCTGGATGTTCATCTGGATATGAGTGACAATTACTACCTTGAGGTTTCATCGCCAGGGTTAAATCGCCCATTGGGAAAGCTGTCGGATTTTGTCAGATTTAAAGGGTGCCAGGCCAAAATTAAGGTTTTTCAGCCGATTGATGGTCAAAAAAAATTTA
>JAPLJE010000361.1:0-5196 GCA_026388755.1 Deltaproteobacteria bacterium
GAATGGTTGCTCGACAACTTCTATCTGATCGAGGAACAGATTCGGGCGGCGAAGCGGCTTCTACCGAAAGGCTACGCCAAGGGACTTCCCCGCCTGAAAAACGGCCCGTCAAAGGGACTTCCCCGCGTCTACGACATTGCGCTGGAGACGATTTCCCACGGCGATGGCCGGGTGGATCCGGAGCGACTCAGCAGTTTTGTTGCCGCCTATCAGACGGTTACGACGTTGAAGATGGGCGAATTATGGGCAATTCCCATCATGCTGCGCCTGGCGTTGATCGAGAATCTCAGGCGGGTTGCAGTGCGGATTGCCATAGACAGGGTCGACCGGAACCATGCTGATTATTGGGCGGACAGGATTACAGAGACAGCGGTAAAGGACCCGAAGAGCCTGATCCTCACGATTGCCGACATGGCACGGTCAAATCCACCCATGGTCAGTTCCTTTGTTGCGGAGCTTGCCCGTCGCCTCCAGGGACAGGGCGCCGCTCTGGCACTGCCCCTTACCTGGATCGAGCAGCAACTTTCAGAGTCCTACCTGACCATCGGCCAAATGGTTCAATCGGAGAATCAGCAGCAAGCGGCGGATCAGCTTTCCATAAGCAACAGCATCGGAAGCCTTCGCTTCCTGAACGCCATGGACTGGCGCCAATTCGTCGATACAATGAGCGCCGTTGAACAAACCCTGCGGGAGGATCCTGCCGGAATCTATGGCAGGATGGATTTTGCCACACGAGATCAATACCGTCATATCGTGGAGGAGGTCGCCAAGAAGAGCAATCTCTCCGAAAGGGAAGTGGCCCGTGAAGCGATCGGGTTGGCCCGGCAAGGCGCCGCAGGGGAAAGTGGCGATAATCGGGCAACCCATGTGGGCTTCTATCTGATCGATAAGGGGTTGGTGCAGCTCAAAAAGCGTGCGAGGGCCAGATCAACTACTATGGACATGCTTCGAGGAAGCGGTCATCGGTTTCCTTTACCGTTGTATCTCGGCACGATTTTCCTCTTATCCGTGATCTTTGCCGCCGGTTTGCTGGCAAAGATCCGTTCAGGTGGCGTGGATGGCCCTTTACTCTGGTTTGTCGGTGTTCTCTTCCTTTTGTCGGTCAGTCAACTCGCCATCGCCTTGGTTGATCTCTTTGCCACACGTCTTTGCACACCGCATCCGCTGCCACGCATGGATTTCTCCAAAGGGATTCCTCCCGAATCGTCCACGCTGGTCGTGGTTCCCACCATGATCACAAGCTCGGAAAATCTTGGACAGCTTATGGATGCTCTGGAAGTCCGATTTCTGGCAAATCGGGATGAAAACCTGCGATTTGGCCTGCTTACCGATTTTTCGGACGCGCCTGAGGAAAAACTTCCCGAAGACGAACCGCTGTTATTGCTGGCCAGGCAACGCATGGAAGCGTTGAATGAGAAATACGGGAAGGAAAAGGATACCTTTTTTCTTTTTCATCGCCCCCGTCAATGGAATCCGCACGAACGGATCTGGATGGGTTACGAGAGGAAGCGGGGAAAGCTTGCGGAACTGAATTTGATTCTCCGCGGCGGTTCCGGGAGCGGTTTCTCTCTCATAGTCGGGAATACCGAAGTATTGCCGAAGGTGAAGTATGTGATCACACTGGACACGGACACAGAGCTGCCACGGGATTCGGCTTGGCAGCTTGTTGGGGCAATGAACCATCCCCTCAATCGTCCTCATTACGACGCGAACAGGGGGAGAATCGTGTCCGGATACGGCATCCTGCAGCCGCGGGTGGCCGCAAGCCTGCCTGGCGCGAACCGGTCGCGGTATGCCCGCATGTGGGGCAGTGATGCCGGTATCGATCCTTACACCCGTGTTGTCTCCGATGTGTATCAGGACCTCTTCGGCGAAGGCTCATTCATCGGCAAGGGCATTTATGATGTTGATGCCTTCGAGCAGGTACTCAAGGATCGTTTCCCAGAGAACCTGATCCTCAGCCACGATCTTATCGAAGGGTGCTATGCACGGTCCGGGCTCATCAGCGATGTGCAGTTTTACGAAGTGTACCCATCGCGCTACAGCGCGGATGTGAGCCGCCGTCTCCGCTGGATTCGCGGAGATTGGCAGATTCTTAAATGGCTCTTCCCGAGTGTTCCCGGCCGTGATGCGTCTTCCCGAAAAAATCCGATCTCCGCCTTATCGCGCTGGAAGATATTTGACAACCTCCGGCGCAGCCTGGCGCCTCTGGCATTAACTCTCCTTCTCCTTCTCGGCTGGACCGTACTGTCGTCTCCCTGGTTTTATACCGCTGCTGTCATCGGTATCGTGCTGATTCCTTCTTTGATTACCTCCCTCATGGGTTTTCTCAAAAAGCCAGACGACGCACTGATGAGCCAGCACTTTGCCGCCGCGGCCCGTTCCACCGGCAGATGTTTTGCCCAGGCCTGTTTTACGATCCTCTGCCTGCCCCATGAGGCATTTTCCAACGGCGCTGCCATTCTGCGCACCGTGTGGCTCATGTTGGTTTCAGGCAAGGGGCTTCTTGAATGGAACCCGCCGGGTGAAGTCGATCGCACGCGCCGGACAGACCTTGCCGGGTCCTGCCGGAGCATGTGGATTGCACCGGTCATTGCCATGGCCGGTGCGGGCTATCTCGTGATTGCACGGCCGGCAGCCCTGATTGTAGCCCTGCCAATATTGAGTCTCTGGTTTGCTTCTCCTCTCATCGCCTGGTGGATCAGCACGACCCTGAGTCCCCGGGGCGCACAACTGGCCGGGGATCAGATCGCTTTTTTGAGAAAGCTATCCCGAAGGACCTGGGCCTTTTTCGAGACATTCGTCGGCCCCGACGATCATTGGCTCCCCCCCGACAATTATCAGGAATCGCCACTTGCGGTGGTGGCACACCGCACATCCCCTACCAACATGGGGCTATCGCTTCTCTCGGATCTATCGGCCTGTGACTTCGGCTACATTTCCGTTGCCCACTTCATGGATCGCGCGGCAAAGACCCTTCAAACAATGGAAGCGCTGGATCGGTACCGTGGCCACTTCTACAACTGGTATGACACCCAATCCCTTAAGCCGCTGCTGCCCATGTATGTTTCGTCCGTAGACAGCGGGAACCTGGCCGCAAGCCTTCTGACCTTACGGGCGGGTTTGCTCGCTCTGCCTGACGAGAAGCTGCTGGGAAGACGACTTTTTGACGGTCTTGTCGACACGATGATGATTCTCATTGATGTTGCAGGAGGGAGCATGCCTGCGGAGCTATCGCAATTCACAAGGGACATGGAGTCATTGAAATCTTCCCCGCCGGGCGAAACGCTTTGGACTGTGAGTCAGGACCTTGAGCGGCTGGCAATGTCCGCCAAGGAGGTGGTCCGTAGCTTTGAGCCTGCCCCTAAGAGTGAGGTAATGGGGTGGGCACGGTCCCTTGCGGATCAGTGCCAGGCTGCCGTTGATGAGCTGACCGTGCTTGCGCCCTGGGCTGGACCGTTGTCCCCAGATCAAACCATGGAGCAGAACCTTGATGATTTCCCCTATCTCAGGGAGATTCCTACGCTGCGCCAGTTGGCCTGTCTCGATGATGACGTGCTGCCCTTCACCGGGGAAAGTCGGCGGTTGAGCGTGACACCCAAAGGGAAACAACAGCTTGATAATCTTAGAGGACTTAAGCAACTGGATAAGCTTAGAGGGCTCATCATTGCGTCAAGCCGCCGTGCACGGGAAAGAATTGCCCTTCTCGAAGACCTTGCGCGCCACGCCGGGGAACTTGCCAACGACATGGAATATGCTTTCCTGTATGATCAAACCCGTCATCTCCTGTCCATCGGTTACAACGTCAGCGAAGGCCGGAGAGACGAGAGTTACTATGACTTGCTGGCTTCGGAAGCGAGACTCTGCAGTTTCGTTGCCATTGCACAGGGACAACTCCCGCAGGAAAGCTGGTTTGCCCTGGGTCGTCTGCTCACCATGGCAGGCGGAGAACCGATTCTCCTTTCCTGGAGCGGCTCCATGTTTGAATATCTGATGCCTCTGTTGGTGATGCCGACCTACGAACAGACGCTCCTCGACCAGACCTGCAAGGCGGCTGTGGCCAGGCAGATTGAATATGGAAAGAAGCGCGGCGTACCGTGGGGGATTTCAGAATCGAGCTACAACATGATCGACAGCCATCTCAACTACCAGTATAAAGCCTTTGGCGTGCCTGGTCTGGGTCTCAAACGAGGGCTGGCCGCGGAGCTGGTCGTTGCGCCCTACGCATCGGCATTGGCACTCATGGTGGCGCCCGAGGAGGCCTGCCGGAATCTTGAAGATTTGGCCGCTCATGGATTTCAAGGCAGGTACGGTTTTTATGAAGCCATCGACTATACCCCAACCCACCTGCCGCGCGGCAAGTCGAGCGCCGTGGTTCGATCCTTCATGGCCCACCATCAGGGTATGAGTCTTCTCTCCATCGCCTATCTGCTGCTCGACCGACCCATGCAGAAACGGTTTGAGTCGGATCCCATGTTTCAGGCGACCGTGTTGCTGCTTCAGGAGCGGCTGCCGAAGGCCACATCCTTTTACTCGGCAACGCTCTCCGAGGTACATAAGGCGTCGATCCCCTTGGAGGAGAAGCCGATACGAGTCTTTACGACCCCCGATACGCCCGTACCGGAGGTGCAGCTCCTGTCCAACGGAAGATATCATGTCATGATCACCAACGCAGGCGGCGGTTACAGCCGCTGGAAAGACATGGCAGTGACGCGCTGGCATGAAGACAGCACCTGTGACAATTGGGGCGCCTTCTGCTATATCCGTGATATATCGAGCGGCGTGTTCTGGTCAACGGCTTACCAGCCGGCGCTTAAGGGATCCAAACGGTACGAAGCGATATTCTCCGAAGGCCGGGCAGAGTTCCGCCGCCGGGACGAAGATTTCGACACCCACACGGAGATTGCTGTTTCACCCGAGGATGATATTGAGCTGCGCCGGATCACCCTTACCAACCGATCGAAGATGCGCAGGACCATCGAGGTTACCAGTTACGCGGAAATCGTCCTGACATCGCCGGCTGCTGACGCGCTCCATCCGGCTTTCAGCAAACTTTTCGTTCAAACCGAGATTCTCAGGAGCCAGGGTGCGATCATGGCAACCCGCAGGCCTCGTTCCAGTGACGAGCAGACGCCATGGGTGTTTCACGCTATGGCGGTGCACGGTGCAAATATGGGTGAGATGTCCTATGAGACC
>JAPLJE010000361.1:5202-7419 GCA_026388755.1 Deltaproteobacteria bacterium
AAGCCATGCGGGGGTTATCTCCCCTTTCCGGCGGTGAAGGACCCGTCCTGGATCCGATCGTGGCCATCCGGTGTCAAATAACCATCGATCCGGAAACATCGGCAACCGTCAATGTCGTCACCGGCGCCGGCGAAACCCGCGGTGTTTGTGCGGGTCTGGTGGCGAAATACCAGGACCGGTATTTCGCCGACCGCGTTTTTGAACTGGCATGGACCCATAGCCAGGTGCTCCTGCAACAAATAAACGCGACGGAAACCGACGCACAACTCTATGGGCGACTGGCTGCCTCCGTTCTCTACGCCAATTCCGCGCTTCGCGCCGGTTCCAGCCTCCTGTTAAAGAATCTCCGGGGTCAATCCGGCCTCTGGGGCTACTACATCTCCGGCGATCTGCCGATCGTGCTGCTTCGGATTGAAGATCAGGCGAATATCGCGCTGGTGCGCCAGCTCATCCAGGCCCACGCATACTGGCGTCTCAAGGGACTGGCCGTCGATTTGGTGATCTGGAACGAAGATCGTGCCGGCTACCGGCAAGTTTTGCACGACCAGATCATGGGGCTCATTGCCGCCGGTGTTGCGGTGAACCTGACGGATCGGCCCGGTGGTATTTTCGTGAGGCACGCCGAGCAGATATCGGAGGAAGACCATATCCTGTTCCAGGCAGTGGCCCGTGCCGTCATCAGCGACAGCCGGGGAACGCTTGCAGAACAAATGGATCGCCGTGGCCCTGTGGGGCCGATAATCCCGGCCCTTGCGGCGACCCGCACCTCCCGCCCCATCCCACCCACAGTTGCGGTGATGCCCCGTGAGGACCTGATGTTCTTTAACGGAACAGGGGGGTTTACCCCTGACGGTCGTGAATACGTCATTTCAACCGGTGGCGGAAAGGTGACGCCGGCGCCATGGGTCAATGTGCTGGCCAACCCTTATTTCGGCACCGTCGTCTCGGAAACCGGATCTGCCTATACGTGGAGCGAGAATGCCCACGAATTCCGCCTCACCCCCTGGCACAATGATCCAGTCAGTGATTCCGGCGGAGAGGCCTTTTACCTTCGCGACGAGGAGCGCGGCCATTTCTGGTCACCCATGCCGCATCCTGCCAGGGGCGCCACGCCTTACGTCACCCGGCACGGATTCGGCTACACCGTGTTCGAACACACGGAGCGAGGCATCAGCTCGGAGGCATGGGTGTACGTGGCTATTGACGCCCCCGTCAAGTTCACGGTGTTCAAGGTGCGTAACCAATCCGGCCGTCCACGGCGGCTCTCAATGAGCGGATACGCGGAGTGGGTGCTGGGGGATATGCGCCCCAAGACAGTGATGCACGTGATCACCGAGGTGGACGCCCAAAGCGGTGCGCTATTTGCGCACAACCCCTACAATGCGGAATTCGGCAACCGGGTTGCCTTCTTTAACGTGGATCATGCGACCCGGACGGTAAGTGCTGACCGGATTGAGTTTTTGGGCCGCAATGGCACGCTCGCCCGCCCCGCCGCCATGAGCAGGTTGCGCCTTTCCGGAAGGGTGGGGGCTGCGCTCGATCCCTGCGCAGCCATTCATGTGGCAATTGATCTCGACGACGGGGAAGAACGGGAAATAATTTTCACCCTCGGCGCCGGGCGGGATGCCGATGACGCCGCAAGCCTTGCGCGTCGCTTCCGCGACTCCGGCGCAGCACGAAAGGCGCTTGAAGCGGTATGGGAGTACTGGCGTCACACGCTCGGCGCCGTCCAGGTGGAAACACCCGATCCATCCGTCAATCTTCTTGCCAATGGCTGGCTCCTGTACCAGACGCTCGCCTGCCGTCTATGGGGACGGAGCGGGTACTACCAGTCCGGGGGCGCCTTCGGTTTCCGTGACCAGTTACAGGATACAATGAGCCTTGTCCACGCCGAGCCGCGCCTCATGCGGGATCACCTGCTCCTCTGCGCGGGTCGCCAGTTTTCCGAAGGAGATGTCCAGCATTGGTGGCACCCGCCAACGGGCAGGGGGGTGCGTACCCACTGCTCCGATGACTTCCTCTGGCTACCGCTGGCAACGTGCCGCTACGTTCAAAGTACCGGCGACACAGGGGTACTGGACGAATCGATTCACTTCATCAAGGGCCGCCCGGTCAATCCCGATGAGGACTCTTACTATGAACTTCCCGTCCGATCCGGGGAATCAGCCAGCCTGTATGATCATTGCGTTAGGGCGATCCGCAGAGGTCTAACGTCCG
>JAPLJE010000072.1 GCA_026388755.1 Deltaproteobacteria bacterium
GGGAAGGGAAATTTTCAACTTGAACTGAATGGTCAGTATGACAGGGATGATGATACTGTCTCCGGTGTGTCTGTGAAGTCAACAGGGGGACAGGTTGCAACCACGCTGACTTATGGGATCATCGATAGTGTAGATGTTGTTTTAAGCCTGCCTTATCGGTGGAACAATATCAAGGAAGACGGGAATACTGTCAGCGACGAAAATGGCATCTCAGATACAGTCCTTGAGGTCAAGTGGCGGTTCTTCGAGAAAGACGGGCTCGGCCTGGCGCTGAAACCAGGCATAAGCCTCCCGACTGGGAACGATGAAAAGGGACTTGGCACCGGAAAAACCGGATATCACCTGTTTTTCATCGCTTCACAGGAAATCGCCCCCTGGGCATTTCATCTGAACATCGGATACATCGGGAATGAAAACAATGTGGATGAAGAAAAAAACATCTGGCATGCATCTCTGGCGACAACCTATGATGTTGTCGAAAACTTGAAAATCGTCGGAAACATCGGGGTGGAGAAGAACACTGATAAAGCTGCGGACAATGACCCCGCATTTCTCATCGGAGGGATCATCTACTCAATCTCAAAGAGTTTCGACATCGACTTCGGCGTAAAGTTCGGATTGGCTGCGTCCGAGAATGACATGTCCGTGATGGCGGGAACAACTTTTCGATTTTAATTTCAGAGGAGGTTTTGAAATGGATATTCAGATGACAGCTCGGGAAATTTTAAACAGCGAGGACTTTAAACAGTGCGAAGCCTTTCATGGCCATGTCTGCCCCGGCCTTTCAATTGGCTATCGGGCAGCCAAGGCCGCCATGTCATGGCTTGCCGAAAAACGATCCGAAGACGAGGAAGTCGTGGCCATCGTCGAGACCGATGCCTGCTCGGCCGACGCCGTTCAGGTACTGACCGGTTGCACTTTTGGAAAAGGCAATTTTATCTTCAGGGATTACGGGAAGATGGCTTTGACGCTCCTCAGCCGGAAGTCCGGCCGGGGCGTTCGTATATGCCTGAAGCCCGGTGCGTTCAAGCCCAACGAGGAGCATTCTGCGCTGATTCAGAAAGTAATGAAAGGACAGGCGACTGAAGCTGAAAACGAGCGGTTCCAAACCCTTCATTTTCAGAAAACCTGCGAGGTATTGGAAACCCCGGTTGATCAGCTTTTTGTCATCACCGAAGCAGCATGCGAGATTCCGCCGCGAGCGCGCATGGAACCGTCCGCAATTTGCGCCCGGTGCGGAGAGCCGACCATGCCCGCCAAGATGGTAACTGCCGGCTCGGACATGATTTGCCGGGGATGCGCAGGGTAATTACACGCGAAATAAAATCGATAGTTAATGGCCCTTAATCTGCAATTCCGCTGGTTCCCAAGCTCCGGCCCGGGAGCCAGCGGAAAAGGCGATCCCTTTAATCCAGCCCTTTGATCAAATCGGGGGCAACGCCATCAAAGCGAACCAGTTTTTTTCCGGCATGATCCGCCAGAAATTCCTTGGCTTCCGGTTCTTTTTCAAACGGGATGAGTTCTTTTCCCATAGGCCCGAAGACATTGCTTTCAACGACATAATAGGCTTTCCGGCCATCAATCGGATTCATGCTGTAATAATCCGTGACATAGATAACGGCAATGTCTGACAGTTCTTTTGACGGATTGTATTTTTTTAGATTGAAGTAATATTTGAACATATCCTTTGCACCGTCAAATAGCGCATAAGAGCCATCCCTGAAGATGACCTGGGACAGAAAATCAGGATATTTTGCAACAAACATGCCGCAGACCGGGCATTTGTCCGCTTTCGTGGCTTTGAGGGGCTTTGGTTCTTCAGCCAACGATAGCGAACATGTTAGAAGAACGGCAATAAGGGTCATACGAAAAACGTTCATGGTAACTCCATCGCTTATTTGTATCCGACAAGTGTTCCAATGGCAGCGAACGGCAGTGCTTACTTTTTCATCATTTTTCTCTTTTCACGTATCATCTTGGTATCGGCATACATGTCTTCATAGGTCGCCTTCATGGCCTCGTCAAATGTCGACAAAGATCCGCCATTTTCCGCGATAAATTTTTCAGCATCTGCTTTGTTTTGAGCATATGAAACGGTAATGAATAGACTAGCAAAAATTACTAGTATTGGTTTTAAAAATTGGCTACGCATTGGCATATTTGAATAATTAGGATTTAAATTTAAGGAATAAATGAATATGAGA
>JAPLJE010000327.1 GCA_026388755.1 Deltaproteobacteria bacterium
AAAAAAGCCAGCAGGGCCGTATGCTGAAACTGAATGCCGACTTCTTCCCTGAAAGCGCTGGTTCGGGGGCTTCCCTTGTAATAGACTTCGCCGGAAGTGGCGGAAAGGATACCTTCCATCATCTCGATGGTAGTGGTTTTGCCGGCGCCGTTGGGGCCCAACAGCCCGAAACAGGTCCCCTTTGATATGGCAAAACTGACATCGTCAACGGCTGTAAGGGATTTGTAGGTTTTTTTCAGATGTCTGACTTCCAGAAGCGGGGTCATGGGCATGTGAGCAATGTTTGGCTGTGAATGAATCGTCATGTTGTAGCAGTTTATGAAAAACCCCTGCTGCTGTCAAGGACGAATCCCCGTGCCGGATTGGCCCTGAATCCGCAAGCGTCCGTTGAAATAATGCTTGACAGGCGGCCCATTTTGGATAATCAACTCGCCTGAGTAACGATTCATGTAAATAATTGGAGGTCGCACGATGAAATTGCTATCCAAAGAAACCATGCCACCAATCAATCCCTACATCGCCGGAATTTTTCTGGGGTTGACGCTTCTGGCATCTTTTTTGATTCTGGGCCAAGGTCTCGGCGTATCCGGGGGCCTTGCCCGGATCAGCGCCTTTCTGGAAGGCCGGCTGTTTCCGGCCCATACGCTGGCCACTGAATATTTTGGGACATGGGGAATAACTCCTCTGAAATATTATCTGGTCTTCATGCTGATCGGCACCTTTATCGGCGGTCTTTTTTCCGCCATTTTGTCCCGCCGGATCAAGCCAGGGGTTGAACGCGGAAAGGCAGGCCCCTTGCGGCTGCGTCTTGTTTTCGCAGCTTCGGGCGGCGTTCTTTCCGGCTTTGCCAGCCAGCTTGCCGGTGGCTGCACGTCCGGCCTGGCCCTTTCCGGAAGCGCCCTGCTTCTTTCCGGCAGCATCGTGTTTCTGATCTGCGTGTTTGCAGGCGGATATGCCACTGCAAGGCTGGTAAGGAGGCAATGGAATGATTAATACCTTCTTTGGAGCAAATTCCCTGGATTCTCTCGGCGCATGGATCGCGTCCCTGGTTATCGGCATCCTGTTCGGCGTTTCTCTGGAAAAGGCTGGTTTCGGAAGCTCGAAACGGCTGGCCGGTATTTTCTATTTCAGGGACATGGCGGTTCTCAAGGTGATGTTCACGGCCCTTGTCACCGCCATGCTGGGCATATCCATTGCCACATGGGCCGGCCTTGTGGACCCCGCCACCCAGATCTACTATATGAAGACGTATTACGGCACCTATGTGGCAGCCGGCCTGCTGTTTGGCGCCGGATTTGTCATGAGCGGGTGGTGTCCGGGAACCGCCGCTGTCGGCATGGCCTCCGGGAAAATTGACGCCGTTGTTTATCTGGGCGGAGCCATCATCGGCAGCATTCTGTTCAATGAGCTCTTTTTCGTTCTCAAACCGATCTGCACCTGGGGCCAAAGCAGCCTTCAGGCTTACGGCCAGCCGGGCCTTGCCTTTCTGAATAGCAGCCTTGGCGTACCCCGGCGCATGGTGGTTCTGGGAATCACCCTTATCGCGGTGGTCTGTTTCTGGGGTGCGGAATATATCGAAGCCAGAAAAGGCAATAAAGTCCTTTTTAACACTCCTTTTCTGGCCTGGTTCAGCCTGGCGCTGATTCTAGCGGCCGTTATTATTTATCTGTTGCCGGAAAAGCAGCCACCTGCCGCAGAGATAAAGCCGCCTGCGGTTGAAATTAGGCCGTCCACAGCTGAAATGAAGCCTCCCGCTGTTGAAACAAAGCCCCCAGCGGTTTCGGACCAAGCCCTTCCTTCCGATGCGGCTTCGGCCCCGGACCACGTGACTCCGGTAGCGCTGGATCCGGTGATTCAGGGGCTGAAGCTTCCGGCCATGCTCGATACGAACTGGCTGGCGGATCACCTCTCCAGCCCGGACATCCGGATCTTAGATTCCAGAAACCAGTTGGATTACAATACCCGGCACATTCCCGGCTCGTTTTCCATTTCCCCGGAAAGCTTCAGGGGTGTTGTAGACGGCCTTCCCTCCATGCTGATGCCGGCGGAGATCATTGCAGCAAAATTGTCCCTGATGGGAATCCAGCCAAAAGACATGATCGTTCTGGTGTATGACGATGAAAATATCCTGGATGTCACCCTGATTGCAATGGCCCTGGAACGGGTCGGACACTGCCGGTATGCGATTCTGGATGGCGGATTCGACAGGTGGATGACCGAAAGCAAACCGATTGGAAATGCCCTGCCTCAGGTTCAGCGATCGTCTTACCCTGCAAAACCGGGTGCCGACACCTTCAGCGTTTCGCATGAAACGGTTCTTGCCCATGTCCAGAATAAAACCGCCCTGATCCTGGATGTCCGGCCAGAGGACTATTTCACAGGCAACAAATCAAACGAAGCCCGGGCCGGTCATATTCCGGGAGCCGTCAACCGGGTTTTCAGCGCGGATTTGGCCAAGAACGGTTCATACGCCGGCT
>JAPLJE010000779.1 GCA_026388755.1 Deltaproteobacteria bacterium
CGTATATTCACAGCGATCACTAAAAACAGGCGTGTGCCTACAGATTTGACTGCCCTTCAGAGAGGGGTTCAAGGCCAAAAACACCCGCCGGTAAAGGGATTCCAAGCATTTTAAGGGTGTCTTTAAGGGGCTCGGAAGCCTCATTTAATTTAAAAAATCGATGGGTCGGTGTCACAAATTCCGAGGCCTGCAACCCTTCCAGTATCGTGCTGATCTGATGCCATGGTTTCTGGCATGCAATCTCTGCAACACGTTCAATCAGAAGCGCCAACACACAGATCCTGACATGCGTCTCGATGCGCCTGGGTAGCCAGTGGTACATGGGGCTCATTTTGATCTGCGTCCGCTTCAACGAGCGAAAACATCTTTCTATAATCATCAATCCTTTGTAACCACAGGCAGCGTCCTTAAGGCTGATGGTATCATCGTTGGTTTCCAACACCCATTTGCCGTCGTATTTCTCCGCCTTGCGAATCTTGTCAGAATCGATGCGAACCTGGTTGTCATCGGTTATCGATAGATATCGCTTATAGCGCTTTGAGGCCAGAAGCTCGATAGCCCACTGCGCAGTGGCTTTTTTATCGGAATGCCTAGCAATCTCCTTCTCAAGAACTTCAACGGCCAGGCTTCGGTGCTTTTTCTGCCTGTCGGCCTCTTTTGGATTATAGCAAAGGATGTAACGCTTGCGGCATTCCCCGTCGCCGATGATAACCTCCTTGGCATGAAGATTTTCCGTAAACACCGTATATCTGCCGCGCTTTGAAAGAACGGTGTCCCGGATTTCGCCAACGCTGGCCATCCGGCTGGCAAGCAGATACTTGCCGCACGCCCGGCTGAGCTCTTGCTGATTGTCCTGTGAATTCATCCCGGCATCGGCCACAAACAGGGCGCGACCCAGTTTCCAGCCCCTTAAGTCCTTTCGGACCCGCTCCACGGTATCAACATCTGTGGTATTGCCCGGAAATACCCAGCATCTTACCGGAAGTCCCTCACGGGTTACCGCAAGTGCGACAACAACCTGCGGTCCCCAGTTGCCTTCTTTGGCTCTTCCGAATCTGCGCAGACCCGCTTCATCTTCCTGGTCAATTGAAAAGGAGGCCGTGGTGGTATCGTAAAAAATCAAATCAACCCGTAAATTGAGAAGATCGGCCGTGTGAAAAAAGATATTGCGTTCGATGCCCGCAGCGTTATGGTAAAGCACATCCATCGCATCATACATATTGTCCAGCTTCAGACCGCTACAGGAAGGCATGTACACTTTCGACAGCCACCTGTCCCATACGCCCAACTTGGATTCAGGCTCACAAAGCCGATTGGCGGTCATGGCCAGCAAGGCCCGCTCGTAGGCGACATCAAGCCGATTGGCCTTACAAAGTTCCCTGATGGTTTTGCCGATGCCAAGTCTTTTCGCCCGGAAGATCTGTCCCAGCGGCAGTTGCTTTTACTTGATTATCGTCTGACAGATCGCTGATCTCCAGGCCACATACCCGTGCAATGGACCTGCAGAGCCGGACCAGGTCATCCCGGTCAAGCTGATCGGCCCGGCCGAAGCTGTGAATGATATGGGCTACCGGCTTTTTACTTTCAGGATCCCGTTCATTATGGGCCAACTGGAAGTACTCGACAACCGATCCATCCCTATTTTTTCTTTTGGTAGTTCGCAGATACATGATTGCTTACCTATATATCATGTATCTTAACACAAGTAAAGATAAAATTATAAATTCGTGTGCCTACAACTTTTGAGCAAAAACGAAGGGCTCCATGGGGTAACAGCTTGTTTTTACAACATGCGGGTCGGAAAAATAGTCACATAAATGCCTACATAGCCGGAACCCAAGTCGAAGACCTCGAACGCCAGTACGGGCGGACGTGGATCTGGACGGCTATCGATGCCCCCACGCGCCTGTTGATTACATTCTGGATTGGCGGGCGCGAACTGAACGATGCACGCAGGATGCTGAAAGATTTGACCATCCGCAGTCAATGCAAGCCCCTGTTTGTCTCGGATGAACTGTCCCATTACGGTACGGTCCTTGGCGAGCTGTTTCACAAACTGGTTCCACCAGCACCGACGGGTAAACCCGGTCGGCCCCGGAATCCAGAGCGAGTCATTGATGCGGATCTGGATTACGCAACGGTTCACAAAACGCGCCAGGGTGCGCAGGTGATCAAGGTCGAACGTAAGGTGATCCACGGGAGCGAGAAGCAGGTTCTGGCGCGGTTGGAGAAGTCACCCAGCCAGACGATCAACACCGCGTATATCGAACGTTCCAATCTGGCCTGGTGGCTATGGGACGCGCATCTCGCACGCAAGGCTCCGACCGTTGCCC
>JAPLJE010000452.1 GCA_026388755.1 Deltaproteobacteria bacterium
ATATCTGCGTTGAGCTTCATCCTTCGTCATTGCGGCGTACTGTTCGTACGCCTCATTCCTCAGGACTTGCTCGCCTTGATCTTGAACTTTTTTCTTTGCCATCCTAATTTCGATTTATTTCGAGTTTATCAATCAAAGGTCTCAAGAGAATGCATGACAATTCTGAACATCGCTATCTGCAGATAGCCTGGTTGTGGACCATCGGATTCACGGTTTTCAGGCTGGTTTATTCCGGAACATTTCTCCTGATTCCGGATGAAACCAATTACTGGCAGTGGAGCCGTTACCTGGACTGGGGCTATCATGACCAGGCCCCGCTGATCGGCTGGGCCATTCGGCTTTCCACCCGGATTCTGGGCCAAACAGAGCTGGCTGTCCGCTTGCCGTCGGTTTTATCCGTCGGCGTGGCTTCAGCATATCTGGTTGCTATGTCCAAACGGTGGATGGGCTCCCGCATTGCGCTATCAACGGCCATCCTGACCCAGTCCAACCTGGAATTCAACGTCGGCGGTCTTCTGGCAACCCCGGACGGACTTCAGGCCGCGGCTTGGGCAGGGGCAGCCTATCATGTGGCCAGGGCCTATGAAAATGATGACTGGTCTCAGTGGCTTCTGGGAGGCATCTGGTTTGGATTGGGAATTCTCAGCAAGTTCACAATGGTTGTGTTTTTGCCGGGAGCTTTTTTATACGGCCTGTTATCTGAAATTCACCGACGGCGCCTGGCAAGCATTCGGCCCTATGTCGGGGTTCTTTCAGGATGCCTGATGTTTTTTCCGGTCATTCTCTGGAACGCCCAACATAACTGGAATTCCGTCAGGCACGTGGCCTTTATCGGAGGGGCCAATGAGCCCTTTGTTCTGCATCTGAATTTTCTGGGTGATTTTGTGGGGTCCCAGGCGGCGCTTCTGTCTCCGCTGATATTTATTCTGGCGATCTGGGCCTGGATACGGGTGATCCGAAAAGATTACCCTCCTATAAACTGGCTCTATCCTTATCTGTTCTGGACATCTTTTCCGATGATCGCAGGCTTTGTGCTGCTAAGTTTTCATAGCCGGATTTATGGCAACTGGCCCGGAGCCGGCTATCTGACTACGGCCGTGTTGACTGCCGCCTATTTTGGAGGTCATGGAATCCATAACGTCGGCCGGCGGCTGTGGAGCTGGGGGCTGGGAATCGCATACGGAATGACGGCTCTGGTTCTGATCCACGCTGCCTGGCCGATTCTGCCGATTCCGGTGGACCTGGACCGGGCAGCCTCGGAGATTGCCGGCTGGGATGATCTGGGAAAGACTGCCGGAAAACTGTCCATGCAAATGCCGGATCCGCATCGCACCTTTATTTTCGGCCTCAGTTATCAATTGGCCAGCGAACTGGCATTTTATACGCCGGGCCAACCCAGGACCCTTTCGATCAATCGCTGGGAGCGGCCTAATGTCTATGACTACTGGTGGAAAGATGAGGACGTCATGGGATGGGATGCCATCGGCGTAACGTATGACTCCCAGAGCTACACCCGGCTGAACCAGGTTTTTGAACGGGTTGATCCGCCGGTCGAGCTGCCTGTTTTCCGGAAAAAATCTGACCCGAAACCGGTTAAAATCTTTTTTCTGTACCGGTGTTACGGATTTAAAGGTGGACTTCGCTGGATCCCGCCGGATACTTTCGACGTCCGGACAGTTTCCCATACCCCATCATAACGCCATCGACGGGAATTACTGCAATTTATTTATAGCGATTTACAGTATTGGGCGAATGTGGTAGGGAAATGACATGATGAAGTTCATCAAAAGTAAAATCTTTGAATTATCAAAATGTAATCTCTGTAACTTCAAAATTATGCATCATATTAAGCAAATGGTGGGTTACAAGTTGTTTGTGCTGCTATTGTTTGTGCTGGTTTTGATTGAGGGAGGTGTGTTGCATTCTATGGATTCCTGGATTGATCCCTGCAAATCGGGTGCATACCTGACCATCGATTCGCTTTACGATTACTGCAAGATTCCCGGCGATTGCAGCCGGAAGATTGAAAGCGAAGGCAAAACCGCCCTTATCAAGGGCTATATCGATTATGTCAACGTTTATGATAAGACGAACTACCCTAACCTGCCTTACCAGAAATTCTTAATCACCAACGATAAACGCAATAAAACGATGGAGGTGTGGGTGCGTCCGGAATCCAGTGAAGGAGTGTTTGAAAAGATATTCAGACAAAAAAAATTTAATCCGGATAGCCCCGTATTTGTCACGGGAATTCTGGTTGGTTTCGACATGCCCATGATGGGCGCCTGTCATAGGGGTTTAAAGCTCGATCTGACCGGGGAAAGCGCCTTGATGTTTCATCCGAATGATGCTGAATAGTTACGATACATCAAAGAATATACCCCGAATTCAAAAGAATATAACCATAAGGAGGGCTATATGTTTTACAGGGTCATCGTCTTGATCTTTGCATTCTTGCTGTATTTCCCTGGCATCGGATCGGCGGATCATGTCGGTATGGAAAAAGCCAGGATAGTTGCCCGAAACTGGCTTCACCACTGTATCAGCGCTTATGGTTCCTGGGGTGGCGTGCAATTGCCGACGATCTTGGGCGAGGAAACACTGATGCATGAAAACGAAGTGGTGGGATTCAACTTTTTGATTTATCCAAAAGGCAATATTCTTGTGGCAGCCCGTGACGATCTTCCGCCTGTAAAGCTGTATTCGGACACGAGCACCCTGAGCATCCACGCAGAGAACACACAGGAAATCGCCATATGGATTGCGGGTGAAATATCACAAATCGGAAAGGCCATTGATGCCCATGGCATCGATTCTGATGCAATGAAGGTTCTTTTACAGCAAAGTCCCGACGTGAAAGCATGGGCGCTTTTCAGCAATGCCACCCGGTTTGACCGGGAGTATCTCCG
>JAPLJE010000626.1 GCA_026388755.1 Deltaproteobacteria bacterium
TTGTTTCGGACGAGGAAATCAGGCAGTTCATCAAGGATGGGAAATTATCGCCTGAAGGAGGAAAGCCATGACGCTTACCGAACGACGCAAATTCCTTCTGAATGCCGCCAGGTGGACGGCCGCCATTGGCGCCGGATCATTTCTGCCGGCAATGATAACCGGCTGCAGAGCCCTTGAAGAAGTCACCCGGATCGGAACCGATATCGGCACATCCACCGGCATGATTACCGAGGAGCATGCCGTTTCCATGAAGAAAACCTCAAAGGCCATCAGCAAGTCATTTGAAGACATCACCCCCCCATAGGAATATTACATCGGGCGAAGCATCGGAGCGGTGATTCTGGAAAAGTATCCGGCGGACACAAATGACGCCGCCAACCGATACGTGAACCAGGTAGGCCAGACCCTGGCCCGCGCATCAGACATGCCTGAAACTTTTGCCGGATACCATTTTCTTATCCAGAACACGCAGGAGATTAATGCGTTGGCTGCACCCGGTGGCCTGATCTTTGTGACCCGCGGCATTCTGGAATGCTGCCCCCATGAAACCGCTGTTGCCGCGGTACTGGCTCATGAAATCGGCCATGTTCAGTCCAAACATGGACTGCGGGCCATAAAAAAATCACGGATTACCAATGCGCTGGTCACCATCGGCGTTGAAGGGACAAAAACCTTCGGCGGCAAGGAGCTGGCCGACCTGACCCACGAATTTGAGGGCAGCATTGACGACATTTCCCAAACCCTGATCAATTCGGGGTATTCAAGAGCCTTTGAATCCGAAGCTGACATGGCTGCCATTACGATCCTTCGCCGGGTGGGGTATAATCCCGCCGGTCTGGTGGACATGCTTCAGGTCATGCGGCAGAGACTGGTTCCGGACCAGGCCGACTTTGCCAGCACCCATCCCAGCCCGGAAAGCCGAATTGCCGAGATCAAAGCGATTATCGGACCCGTCACGCCGGTTAAGGAAGTCAGGGAGCGGCAGATACGCTTTGAATCGGCCATGAATAAAACTTGATATGCCTTTTTCCCCCTTGACCCGGAAACTTTTTCAGGGACTGGCATCAGGTCTGGCCGGGGCAGCCCTGTCCATCGGGCTTTGGGCTGCCGGCGCCCTGGACCGATGGGAAGCCATCACCTGGGACTGGCGGGCTGCAACCCTGGCCCAATCCAGCCCGGCCCACGACCAGATCACACTGATCCTTCTGGACCAGGGCAGCCTGGACTGGGCCCAGAAGGAAAATGGCCTGAGCTGGCCTTGGCCCAGGGAAGTTTACGCAGCCGTTATCTCCTATTGTCAGCGCAGCGGCGCAAGGTCTCTTGCCTTTGATGTTCTCTTCACCGAACCTTCGTCCTATGGGGTTGAGGATGACGCCGCCCTTGCCAGAGCCACAGGCGACTATGACCGGCTGGCGGGCGCGGTTTCCCTGGGCCGGGAAACCGGCAGCCAGACCACCTGGCCACAAGGAGCGCCGGAGCCTGTTTTCCCGGTTATCCTACCGGTTGACGCCACTCGGGAAACACCGATGTTTCCGCGAGCTGCTTTTCCGGTTCCCGAGCTGGCCCGGACCATGAAAGTGCTGTGCAACACACAGATGAATCCGGATCCGGATGGCATCTACCGCAAATCACCCCTGGCCGCTGTGTTTGACGGACGCCTGATGCCATCCCTGGGTCTTGGGGCGTATCTGGCGGGGCACCCGACAACAACCGTGAGCGCTGGACACGGTTCGCTGTTGATCGGAGAGCGGATCATTCCCCTAACAACTGACGGCAGCGCCATCCTCCGGTTCAGCGGTCCTGCGGGCACCTACCGCAGCTACAGCGCAGCAGCAGTGATCCAATCCGAGCTTCAGCTTCGCTCCGGCCGGCAGCCCACCATCGATGATCCGGATGCCTTCCGGAATAAATACGTTTTATTCGGGTTCACCGCGCCCGGATTGTTTGATCTGCGTCCCACTCCCGTGGATGGAATCACCCCGGGTGTGGAAATTCAGGCCACCATTCTGGATAACCTGCTGTCCGGAAATTTCATCCGCCAGTGTCCGATTGCCGTGTGGATAGCCGCTTCGCTGGCGCTGGCTTTGGCCGCCGGTATGGCGGGTTCTGTTTTCAGCAGTCCGTTCGGACATGTCATGGTAAGCATTGTCTTTCTGGTTGGGCCGGTCATAGCAGCGCTGGGCAGTTACGCCATGGGATGGTCCCTACCCATGGTAACTCCGGAAATCGCTGTCGCCATAACGCTGTCCCTGATTTTTGTCATCAATTATGCCACCGAAGGACGCCAGAAACGCTTCATTCAGGGCGCCTTCAAACAGTATTTAAGTCCTGCGGTCATCGATCAGCTCATTTTGCATCCCGAGCGGCTGCGGCTGGGCGGAGAGCGGCGGGTGCTGTCCATCTTCTTCTCCGATCTTGAAGGATTCACCACCATCTCCGAAATACTGAACCCTGAAGCCCTGACCGCCCTGCTGAACGAATATTTATCGGCCATGACCGATATCATTCATGAAGAGGCCGGCACGGTGGATAAATTCGAGGGAGACGCCATTATTGCTTTCTGGAATGCACCGCTCGAAGTCGGCGACCATCCGCTTCGGGTGGTCCGGGCAGCCCTTCGGTGCCAGGAACAGCTGGCCATTTTGAATCCGCAGTTTGAAAAACGCGCGGGCAGAGAGCTTCGCATGCGGATCGGCATTCATACGGGATTGGCCGTTGTGGGCAACATGGGCTCTCACACCCGTTTCGACTACACCATGCTGGGGGATGCCGTCAACCTGGCAGCCAGGCTTGAAGGCGCCAACAAGGCTTTTGGCACCTACGTGATGATCTCCGAGGTCACACGGCAGGGAATCGGATCCGCCTTTCCGGCGCGGGAAA
>JAPLJE010000041.1 GCA_026388755.1 Deltaproteobacteria bacterium
CGTCCTCGGCCTTTGCTTTTGGCCTTTTTTCAATCGCAGTGCCGATATCCGATCCCCTCAGGTATTTGCCGGGTTTGCCGTCCGCACCGATTTTGACCAGCCAGGCAGCCTGGCTCCAGGTCGGCTCTCCGTCCGCTTTAGCAGCAGCCTTGTTGGCGTTTTGAAGATACCGGGCATCAAAGCGTTTGTTTTCGATGATCCATTGGATCATGCCCATGGCAACGCCGGTGACACCGTTAATGGGATCCACCGGAAGCCATTTCCAGGCGCGCGATGCGGTTTTGGAGCATCTCGGGTCCACGACAACGATTTTCATGCGCCCGTCCACCAGGCCTTCCGTGATTTTCTGAATGCGAAGCGGCGGACCATAGTTGGCTTCATAGGGATTTGAGCCCACAAAAATCACAAATTCCGCATTGCCGGTGTCCCCCTGCCAGTAAAATTTGTCGCCGCCATCCCATTTGCCTTCGACAAACTGGTCGCTCATGGCTTTTCCGGTGAAATACAGGGACCCCTGACAGACGGTGGTATGGCCGTGGGTGTTGGTCGTTCCCAGGGCTTTTCCGAAAAAATCCTTCAGGATATCGCCCCGGCCGTCTTTCAGGCGACCCCACATGAAACAGAGCTGATTGTTCTTCGGCCCCATATCCGGATGGTCCGGATCGATCAGATAGGCCAGATTCGCGGCATGTTTTGTCTTAAACTCCTCCAGGGTCATCTTTTTGGCCGCAACCGCTGCGGCATCATCACTCAGGGCCTTGGCAATGCCCGGGTCCTTCAGCGTGCAGATGTCCTTGAATCCTTCAACCGGACCTTCCCCGAAGAGATTGCCGCCTGCCGTGATTTCCGAGATGGCCTGCTCAAAGGAAACGATTTGCCATTTGTTTTCCCCGCGTTTTCCGGCGCGCTTTAACACCTTTACCAGCCGGTACGGGTCATAAAGCGCCTGAATACCAGCCTGGCCCTTGGGACAAAGCGACCCCTCGATTGTAGCGGCTTCCGTGATGGGGGTGCCATAGGGAATCTGGGGCGTCATGCACCAGGGACTATAGGGGTTGCCGTCAATTTTTTTAACCACGCCGTCCTTGATTTTCACCTTGATGCCACATTGGGTGTTACATTGCTGGCAGGCGGAAAAAATCTGATTTTCCGGCAGATAATGGGTATACGCATCCCCCATGAGGTCATCCGCAAACGCCATTCCCCTCTGGCCGCCGTCCATCAGCGGAATCAGATAGGAAGCCGCCGCCAGCGAGCCGCCCAGAAAGGCCGAGCACTTGATGAACTCCCTTCGCGAGACTTTTTTTTCACAAACCGTTTTCAGGGTATCTCCTGGTGTATCATCAAACATGATTCGGTCCTCCTTTTTCCGATGATAAAATGGGCAGCCAGCGAATGCCGGAAATGAATACCAGTATCCCCAGGGAAACGATCCAGACACTGACCAGCCACTCATTGACACTCGGGGTGTACTGCGATCGCAGCCGCGGATGGAAAAATGTCTGCTCGAGGCCTTCCAGCTTGTAAACCGCCAGGTCAGGGATTAGAAAATTGAACCGCACCGAGACAAAGGTCACCACGATGAGCAGGCAGGCCCAGGTAATGGCTTTGGGGCTGTTGATTCCGGTTGCGAACAGGATCAGCGGAATCAGGCTGCCGACCAGCAGATGAACCACCCAGAAGGTCCACGCATAGGGGCCTTTGACGATCAGATCCAGACTGGTCATGATGGACGTCAAACCGGTTTTATACCCTACGAAGAACTGAATGAATTCCAGCAGCAGAAAAACAACCAGAATGAAGAAAACCGAGCGCGCCAGAATGCGGGCGATTTCGTCATCGGAATGATAGACTGAAATCAGAAAGGTGATCAGCGCGCCGCCAGAAAGCAGGGCAGCCAGAATGAACAGTAAAGGCGTCATGGCGCTGTTCCAGATCGGACGGTTCTGTAGAATGGCGAAAAATGCGCCGTTGGTGCCGTAAAACAACAAGCCCGCGGGCAGGCTGATGATGGAGAGAAGTCGCACGATGCGATAGTCGCTGTCCCGGTCTTTGGCGGTATATTCGGTTTTTCCCAGGGCAAGCAGCCGATAAAAGGCTTTGCCGCCGCGGTTTTCGGTAGACCACTGCACCAGTTTCTCGCGGATCAGAAAAAAACACTCCAGAAGATAGATGACAAGCATGAGATTGGTGAAAATAACAAACCATGTCATCAAGGAAGAGAAACTGGGGGTAATGATAAATCGATAGATCCGCTCAAAATGCCCCAGATCCAGGGAGACGAAAATCAGCTCGCACATCAGGGCGACCAGAACCGTGAACGCGGAAAGCGTTCCAACGCCTTTCAGCCGCGTGACGCCGAAGACGTAGGTCATGATGGTGATCAGAAAAGCACCCGCGGTCAGTCCGACAAAAAAAAGATAAAATACGACCCAGAGCCCCCAGGGCACATAGGACCCATAACCGGCATGCAGATGGCCGTAAATGAGCCGATCCGCCATACCGAAGCACCCGATGATCAGTCCCAACACGGAAATAATCGCCAGAATATTGAAATATTTCGATTTCATGATCTGCCCTCCCTTATTGCAAATAATAGACGGACGGTTTGGTACCCAGCTCTTCCTTCAGCCGGTGGACGCGGGCAGAGCCCAGCAGCTCGGAAATCAGCGACTGCGTATCGTTTCGGTTGCCGAAAAAGGTGGCCCTGCCGGTGCAGGTGGTCACGCAGGCGGGCAACATGCCGACCGCCACGCGATGGAGACAGAAATGGCATTTCCGCGCGTTGCCGACCGGAGAATCATGTCCGCGTTTTGGCCATTGCTTGCCGTATTCCGTGGCCGGAATCGCCTCGTAGCTTTCCGCCGCTTTGGCGCGCCCCACCATTTTGCCTTCGGGATTCGCCGTATCGCTGGTGTACCATTCGCCGAAATCCGATGTGCGGGCCGAATAAGGGCAGGCCACCAGACAATAACGGCATCCGATGCACCGGTTGTAGTCGATCACCACCACACCCTGCTCATTCTGATAGGTGGCATGCACCGGGCAGACTTTGGTGCAGGGCGGATTCTGGCAATGCATACAGGGCCGCGGGAGAAAACGTCGCCGGACATTGGGGTAGATACCGACTTCCTCCTCAATCACCGGACGATAGACGACACCAGGAGGCAGTTTGTTTTCCGCAACACAGCCGATGGTGCAGGCATGGCATCCCGCACACTTTGCCAGGTCAATAATC
>JAPLJE010000255.1 GCA_026388755.1 Deltaproteobacteria bacterium
GCGGTTTCTACATAGAATTCTTCGAGTTTGCTGTCTTGTACCTTGGCGATCCGGCATTCCGCGGGATCAATGGCATTAATGATGATTTTACAGCTCATATATGATTTTGTGGTATCCTCCTTTGTTAATGGAAAAAGGGTTAGTTGTGATGATATGCAACCGCTTGAGCAGGTGGAACATCGATTGAATATGAAATTGTCGGTAACAAGTCAAATGAATTCTGTTATTTTGCCTGGAAAGCCGGTGCGTTGATCAGTTTTTTCAATCTGATCAGCGGCTCCCATGAAAACGGCTCCTTCTGGCAGGGAAATATCGCGTTATTGGTAAAGACCGGATCGGATTCCAGGTCGTATCGGGAAGATGCCACGGCCGCAGGCCACAGGGCTGTGTGTGGAATCGGCGTAAAATGAGCCGGAACCGGTGTTATTCCGGCTTTTCGAACCGTTTCAACAGATGCCACAACCGAGTCCCAGGACTGACCCGGCAACCCTGTCAGCAGATAGGCACCGACCTGGTCCCCGCCAAATCCAGCGGATTTCAAGCATGACGCCGCGGCAAGAAATTCTTTTCGGGTCACTTTGTGGTCAAAATCCTGCCGATTACCTTCCACCGTCTCGAGACCGAGCCGGAGGGTCTGAAAGCCCGCATCTGCCATGAGCCGGGCAGTTGTCTGCGTAATTTCCCGGATATGAACGGCATTGGGCGTATGAAAACGGACCGTCTTGCCGAGTCCGCAGGCAATGATCTTTTCAAACAGGGGAATGGCATGGCGTTCGGAATTCACCAGCAGGGCATCGTCATAAAACGCCATGTCCCGGACGCCGTAGCGGGAATTCCAGAACCGGATTTCATCTATAACTCGATCCGGAGACCGCAGCCGCCGCCTTGAATTCAGATACCCGGATGCACAGTAGGCGCAGGAAAACGGACAGCCGGTTGATGTCATCAGGGCAACAAAAGGGATGCTTTGCTGAAGATCCGCTGCGGGAAACGGAATAACGTCCAGGTTCTCCGAATCGGTTTCAAGGGCTGCAGACCATCCGATAAGCTTTTGAACTGCTGCAAAGAGCTGGGTTTCGCCAGGACCGGCAATGACCCGATCCGCTCCAGAAAACCGGATGGCATGCTCCTGACAAAGCGTGGCATAAATCCCTCCCAGAATCACCGGCACTTCGGGAAATACCGTCTTAACGATCGCTATGGCTTCCTGAACCCCCGGATACCAGTAGGTCATCATCGAGGTGACCAGCACCAGATCCGGCCGGGGAAGTGCCTTTAGATCCGCTTCGAACCATTCGGGCAGAATCCCGTACCGGCAGTAGTTTCTCGGGATATCCTCCATTCCGGCAGGCTTTGAAATGCGCGTTTTCAGATACGGCCCCCTGCCGAACCTGGCAGCAGAATCGGCATCCGGCAATCGGGGGTGGAACCGGTCGAGACAATCCACGTAAGATACCCTGGCGCCATGGTCTCGCAGCATGGCCCCGAGCGTCAGCAGCCCCAGGGGGTTGGCCCAGAAATCATAGGCTGCAAAGTCGTGTATCCAGGGATTAACCAGAAGAACGTGGGGAGAGGCGGCTGCTGTCAAAGCAGGAAATGCGGCCGGTCCGCGAAAATCCTTATCCATCTTCATCGCCGTTCGGGAAATATTCCATGGATGTTTTCTTTAATTCCCTCCGGCTGAAAAGTAGTTTATAGGAAGTGACGGCAGTGGCCCGGGAGAGGCGGCCGGCGATTTCCACACAGGCGGCTTCATCACGGGCATGAATCATCGTATAGAGATTATACGGCCACCGGCTGCTGGGATTTCGGCGGTAGCAATGGGATACTTCCCGAAACAAAGCCATTTTCTGTCCCACTTCTTCCACCCGATCTTCTTCTACCTTCCAGGCTGTCATGGCATTGGCCTCAAACCCGGATTTCTGATGGCGAAGGGTGGCGCCCAGCCGGCGGATAACGCCCCGATTGCATAGATTCTGAAGTGTTTTCAAAAATTCTGTTTCAGAAATCCCGATGCTTTCGGAGATAACCTGATATGGGCGAGCGGTAATGGGAATGTCGTCCTGGATGGCGGTGATGATTTTTTTTTCAAGATCTGTCAACATGGGGCGATTTAAGGGATATTTCCAATAGTTGTCAAGGATTATTTCTGATGACTTCGCAAAAAGCCCACCTGCATCGTTGCGCAGCATCCTTCGTCATTGGCTTTGAGAATGCTCGGGAAAAAGCCTCAGGATATCGGCCTCATCGGATCTGCAGATGCCTCTTTCGGTGATCAGGCCGGTAATGAGCCTTGCCGGCGTCACATCAAATGCATAATTGGCGGCCGGACTGTCCTCGGGCGAGATCAGAATCCGGGAAAGGGTGTTATTGGCCAATCCCTGAACATACCGGACTTCATCCGGATTCCGGACTTCAATGGGGATGTCCAACAACCCGTTGGTCAAGTTCCAGTCAAATGTGCTGGACGGCAGCGCCACATAAAACGGGACGTTGTTGTCCCTTGCCGCCAGTGCTTTAAGGTAGGTTCCGATCTTGTTGGCGATATCCCCTGTCCGGGTTGCCCGGTCCGACCCGACAATCACCATATCCACCAGGCCGTGCTGCATGAGATGACCGCCGGCATTATCGGTAATCACCGTATGGCTGACCCCGCGCTGCCCCAGTTCCCATGCGGTCAGCCGGGCTCCCTGGTTGAGGGGCCGGGTCTCATCCACCCACACATGAATATCCATCCCGGCTTCAAAAGCGGCATAAATCGGAGCCGTGGCGGTTCCATGCTCCACACAGGCCAGCCATCCGGCATTGCAGTGCGTGAGAACTTGAAGGGGTTTCCCCGGTTTCTCATCTGCGATCCGCTGAAGCAGCGAAAGCCCATGAATTCCGATCCGGCGGCAGTTTTCAACTTCGGTCTCCGTGATGATTTCCGCCTCTTGCCGTGCGGCTTCAATTCTGCCCAAAAGGGTTTTTATTCCAGAAAGCCTTTCCAACATGCGGTCCACCGCCCAAACCAGATTGACGGCTGTTGGACGGCTGGACTTGATGCGGCTGCATTCCTGCTTCAGATAATTTTCCGGATTGTCCTGCGTTTTTGAATTCATCACGGAAAGATAAACGCCATACGCAGCCGTAACGCCAATCAGCGGCGCACCCCTGACCACCATGTCCCGAATGGCCATAATGACATCATCGGCAGTTTTCAGGTTCAGCACGCTAACGGTATGGGGAAGCAGCCTCTGGTCTATTACCTTCAAGGTTTGATGATCACTGTCCAGCCAGATGGGCCGGGTATAAATCGTTTTGGGAATCATGTTTACCTAAAGCTTAAAGTATCTGTTCAGAATCATGGAGAATACCATTGATTCGACCCGGGTTTGATGGTATAAGAAAACCATTTGGATTGTTCTTATCACAATTCCATACAAAACGCCAGACGGGATACCCTCCGCTTGGCGTTAACCACAAACAACAGGAGAGAGCAAATGACAGACAATGTGGTAATTGTACTTTCATGTGGAACCGACAATCCCAACCGGGCAACACGGGCTTTTTTTCTGGCCGCCGCCGCCAAAAAACAAGGAAAAAACACGACCATGTTCCTTCTGGATGAAGGCGTGTATCTGGCCAAGGAAGGCATGTCCGCGCATTTGCGGGCTGCCACCGGCGATTCCGCGGATGATCACCTGTCCTACCTCCAGGAATATGAAGTGCCGATTCTGGTCTGCACCCCATGTGCGGTATCCCGGAAAATCAGCGCGAATGAGCTGATCAAAGGCGCAAGAATGGCCACTGGGGCCGAACTGATTGAGCTTTCCTGCAATGGAACGGTCATCAGCCTGTAACAGGGGTTAGAGGCCAGAGATTAGAAGCCGCAAATCGTTTTTGGAGAAAGTGGAATGAAAAGAAAGATTGGATATCGACTGCTGGAAGCATTGACCTATGATGAGCTTGCAAAAGTATTCGATGCTGCATTTTCCATCATCAATCCCGACCATCTGGAAGTACTGCTGTCCCGCCTGGATGGGGACACGGCAGATAGCGTGGCCAGACTGGTCACCTCAAACCGCGCCAAATCCAAGAAAACCATTTCTCCGGAAGCAAAAATCATTCAACAATGGCAACGTCTCTGGGACCTCTGGAACAATATTGTCGCCAAAATCGGTGATGAAGACGGAGAATATGTCTTTCGCCAGCATACCTGGGAATCGCCGGTTTTCAACAATACCCAGTTTGCAGATGATCTTGAAGAAGTCTGTCGATATCTTCTTCCCCTGATCGAAAATGTAGCTCCGCTCAAGGTGGCGGACCCCGACATTTTCATGAATGCCATTGTCGGGCTCGAAAAAAACATGAAGGATTATCCGGATTGGATGAATCTTGAAAAAAATGGATGCATGATCGGGATATTTGCCACTCAGTGCATCCTAAAGTGGACATGGATGACATCCCCAACCCCGGAACAATTCATCACCCGCTTGAATCTTGTGGAAGAANCCACCCAGTGCATCTTGAAATGGACATGGGTGACATCGTCAACCCCGGAACGATTCATCAACCGCTTGAATCTTGTGGAAGAATGCCTGAAAATCATTCAGCTCAGCAGCCAGGGGATGGTTTATTTCTTTGAATCCCTGCCTGAGGATCACCAGAAACAGATTTTTGATGATATCAAACAGCATGGGGAGGACCCGGTGTGGGAAAGCCGGTTAAACCATGTGGACTCATTCTGGCATCAGATATACCTGAGTCTGTCGCGCCGGTTCGACTTGCAGGTTTATCTCGATAACTGTTTAAAACTCATGAATGAAAACTGGTTGTATGGAGTTCCTCCCTTAAAAAACCTGATCAAAAGCAATCAGTGGGAAGAGGCGGAAAAAGTCTGCAATCTCATTGTGACGCATTACGCTGTCCAGGAAGGGGAAATCGCTTCCTGGGATCCGGAAGCCCACCTTCTGGCTGCAGCCGTCAAACGCGGCATTCATCACTTT
>JAPLJE010000134.1 GCA_026388755.1 Deltaproteobacteria bacterium
CATTGATGAAACCCTTCACGCTCTTCAGGATCTGACTGAAAAAGGAAGCCGGGGCTTTGACTGTTCAGAACACAGCCTGTCGGTGTTAAATTCCTGGAAACGGACATCTGGAGACAGACGGCAGGCTACGGATATCTGCCACCTGCCGTCTGCAACGTTTCCTGAACCGCCAGAGCTGACAACGGCTTCAGCCCCGTGCGAATCCGTAGATTCGTCTGCTTCAGCGCCTGCAGACCCCCTTGAATCCATTCAAACCGATATTGGCGACTGCCAGCGGTGTAAACTGGCTCAGCATCGAACTCGCATTGTTTTTGGCGAAGGCAGCCCCTGTGCAAGACTCATGTTTGTGGGAGAGGCCCCTGGGTTTGACGAAGATCAGCAGGGAATGCCCTTTGTGGGCAAGGCCGGGCAGCTTTTGTCACGAATCATTCAGGCCATCAATCTGACCCGTGATCAGGTTTATATCTGCAATGTCATCAAATGCCGCCCACCGGGAAACCGCAACCCGGAACCCGATGAAATCC
Source organism: Deltaproteobacteria bacterium (assembly GCA_026388755.1). GTDB lineage: Bacteria > Desulfobacterota > Desulfobacteria > Desulfobacterales > Desulfatirhabdiaceae > RAAP-1. The sequence goes on from JAPLJE010000134.1 coordinate 525, forward strand.
TTGCCTGTTTTCCTTTTCTAAATCGCCAGATAGCATCGATTCATCCGGAGTTCATTTGCGCGCTGGGAACTTTTGCCGCCCAGACCCTCTTAAAAACTACGCAACCGATATCCAGGCTGAGAGGCCAGTTTTATGATTACAACGGCATTCGGCTTCTTCCCACGTTTCACCCCTCGTATCTTCTTCGAAACCCCGATAAAAAGCGGGAAGTCTGGGAAGACATGAAATTGCTAATGAACGAAATGGCGCCGTAGAAAAAACTCAGTGGACTTGGGAATGGAGAGTGTATGGCTGAACCGATGAAACGGATTCTGGGCAAAGACATTTTCAAAAAAAATACGGACAGCCTGACAGCAGGCGTGATTTCCGATACGCATGGCGTTCTGGTCCCGGAAGCCTTAAAGTATTTAATGGGCGTTGATCTGATCATCCATGCCGGCGATATTGATACCCCGGCAGTTTTGAATGAATTGAACCGGATCGCACCGGTTGTTGCGGTCCGGGGGAACATGGACAAGGGCAACTGGGCGTCGCATCTTTGCGAAACCGAAGCCATTGAAATCGGTCAGTGCCTTCTATATGTGTTGCACGATATCAACAGGCTGGATCTGGATCCTTCGGTGGCGGGAATGCATGCGGTTGTTCACGGCCATACCCACCAGCCTTCCGATGAACAGCAAAACGGAGTCAGGTTTCTGAACCCCGGCAGCGCAACCCATCCCCGCCGCAACGCGCCGCCCTCGCTCATGATGCTTTATATCACGGGCACGGATCTTCGCCCGGAGCTTATTCTCCTGGGGTAAAAAGGCTTATGAGCTGAGCAGTCACAGAACCTTCGGTCTTCAATTGCCGGCAATTATAAGGCCGTCGCCAGCTTGACAATGCGGGCCGTTTTGATGGCCTCTTCCGAAAGATCAAAAATAGCAACCAGAATCTCTGTCGGTCTCAAGGTCAGTTGCTGCCCGGAACGAATCGTCAGAACCAGACAATCGTCTCCGTCCAGCTCCAGGTGTTCGACATGCTCTTTATAATTCACCAGAGCCATTGTCCCTTTTCTGTTGACGCGGCTTTTTACAAACGCTTCACTTGCCAGAAATGCTTCGATCCGGCTTCTTTCAAAACCCCCTGTTTTCAATTGAATCCGATAGCGGATGCTTCTGCAGGCAACAACCTCATTTTTTAAAGGGGGGATTTCCCATCGGGTAACGGTCAAGCCTTCGGGAAGAGCCTGATTGAGCCTGTCCATCATCTCCCGGTTTGAAAATACCGGTCTTGCAGACACAATACAGGTTTCATTAAGGCTTTCCATACCTACCGGAAGGGGGTCGTCAAAGGATATTTTGGGTTTGGGATGGAATCCGGCGGAAAACGCCACCGGAATTTTCGCCCTGCGGAAGGCGCGGAACATGATATTGGCCAGCTCGAGATGCCCGAAGACCCGTGCCGGCCCGGTTTTGGCATAAGATATGCGATAACGTATCGCCTCGGAGAGCGTGGGAATGGGTGAATCGACTTGTGTTTCTGAACCCTGGATTTCGGACGCAGCAAACACTCTGGGTTCAATGGTCTGAAAATCACAAACGCCGCAGGACTGGCAATTCCCCGATCGGCAATCCGGGGTGGATTCCTGATTCAGGGCTTTTTCCCATTCGGCAATCAGAAAGGGTTTGGTGACCCGCACAAGAACAGGGTCCCAGGGAAGCGGCTCTGAAAGATCCCGGGCCCGGGTCGTGTAAAAAGCAATATCAATGCCTGTTTCATCAAGCGATTTTTCCCATTTTGAGGCGTCAAAATGATCGCTCCACCCATCCAGGCGGCAACCATTTTGCCAGGCGGCGACCAGAAGCTTGGCCAGCCTGCGGTCTCCTCTTGCCCACAACCCCTCCAGAAGGCCGACCTGAGGGGTTTGCCATTTGAACTGGACATCCGAATAGTTCAGCTTTTCTTTCAGCCAGTGAATTTTTTTTTGGGACTCTTCAACAGAGAGTTGCGGCGCCCACTGAAATGGGGTGTGGGGCTTCGGGATAAAAGTGTTCACGCTGACATTGATTTGATTTTTATGGCCTTTCATTCCCTTGGTTTTGTGCAGTTTCAGCTTTCGAAGATCAAGCACCAGATCCACCATGGCACTCAGGTCTTCATCGGTTTCCGTGGGTAGCCCGATCATGAAATACAGCTTGATAACCTGCCATCCCAGGGAAAAGGCATCTTGAACCGTTGAGACAATATCCTCCTGGATGATATTTTTATTGATCACATTCCGAAGCCGCTGACTCCCGGCTTCGGGCGCGATGGTAAAACCGGTTTTCCGGATCTGTTTGATCTGGGTCATCAGCTCCGGCGTCAGGGTTCCGGCCCGAAACGAAGGCAGCGATACGGCAATGTGTTCCGGCGCGCACTTGGCAATCAAGCGGGCCATCAGCTCCGGCATGCAGCCATAATCACTCGTGCTGAGAGACAGGAGCGAAATCTCGTCATAACCGGTTGCGGCAAGCGCATTTTCCGCCTGCTGCATCAGGGTATTGACAGAACGCTCCCGAACCGGGCGGTAGATCATGCCGGCCTGACAGAACCGGCATCCCCGTGTGCAGCCTCTCGATACTTCCAGCCGCAGCCGGTCGTGAACCGGCCTGCCATAAGGCACAACCGGCTTTTCCGGAAATGGCGCATCGTTCAGGCTGGGGATAATCGCCCGAAGCACCTGCGGATAGTCCGGATATTGAGGGATGAGGGTCTGAAATCCTTCAGCGGTGTATGCCGGCTCAAAAAAAGACGGGACATACACCCCTTCGATATCCCGCCAGGATTTTAAAAGCAGGGTTTTATCGTTTCCGCCACCCTGTTTCCACACTTTCCAGCAATCGGCCATTTCAAGGATGACATTTTCGCCATCTCCAATGACCATGGCGTCAAAGAAGTCCGCAACAGGCTCCGGATTGCAGGTGCACGGGCCCCCGGCAATAACCAGCGGAAATGACAGGTCCCTGTCCCTGGCATAGAACGGAATGCCGGCCAGATCCAGAATGGTCAGTATGTTGGTATAATTCAGTTCGTAGAGCAGACTGAACCCAAGGATATCAAATTGTGTCAGCGGCCTTGCGGATTCCAGCGATGTCAGGGGCAGGCCGGTACTTCGCAGCCGGGTTTCCATGTCCGTGCCCGGCGTATACACCCTTTCCGCTGCAATGGTTTTTTCACGGTTCAGCAACTGATAGAGAATTTGAAGTCCGAAATGAGACGTGCCAATGGCATATAAATCCGGAAATGCCAGAGCAATGGAAAGTTCGACTGTTTTCGGGTCTTTTTTGATGGTGTTGACTTCCGAGCCGATATACTGACTCGGCATCTCAACCAGCGGCAAGATGTCTTGAATACACTGATAAGTCATGATATTATAATTTCCGTTTATGCGTCGTCATGCTGCATTGTGCTGGCATGGTTTGCGAGGTCATGGACGTCAGAATATTAAAAGATAGATGATTCCTATGCAAATGACAACCCTGAAATATTTGGTCGGCATCGTTATCCTGGCGGTGATGTCTTCCTCGTCGTTCCTGGGAGCCGCGGATGATTTTTCCCGAGAAACCCCCGTGGTAAAGGCTGTCCGCAAAGTCAGCCGGGCCGGCAGTCGGCTTCCTCGCCTTCATAACTTTTTTATTGACAACGAATCAATGATAGTTTATCCTATTTTGATTCAATATAAAAAGTATTCAAATTTTTTCATACCCCGTGTCTTTTTTATTAAGGAATAACTCCATGGAAAGAAATATCCAAAAAGTCAGAAACATCGGCATCAGCGCTCACATCGATTCCGGCAAAACCACCCTGACCGAAAGAATCCTTTACTACACCAAACGAATCCATACCATTCATGACGTCAAGGGAAAAGACGGGGTCGGGGCAACCATGGATTCAATGGATCTGGAAGGAGAACGCGGCATCACCATTGCCTCTGCGGCAACTTTCTGCGAGTGGCAAAACCACCAGATCAATATCATTGACACGCCGGGACACGTGGATTTTACCATAGAGGTGGAACGGTCCCTGCGCGTTCTGGATGGCGCCATTCTGGTACTGTGCGCGGTTGGCGGGGTTCAGTCCCAGTCCATTACGGTTGA
>JAPLJE010000394.1 GCA_026388755.1 Deltaproteobacteria bacterium
TCCAGGCAATCGGGAAGTCCCTCTCTGGAAACAGCCAGGGAATGGTAGCGCATGGCCTGAAACGGCTGTTTGATGCCTTCATACAGGGTTTTGCCGTCCGCATGAATGGCGGATGTCTTTCCGTGCATCAGCTTTTTGGCGGAGACAACCTTGCCGCCAAAAGCCATGCCAATGGCCTGATGGCCGAGACAAACGCCTAGAATTGGAATTTGACCCGAAAACCGGTGAATTGCGGCAAGGGAGATGCCGGCGGAATCCGGCCTGCCGGGTCCTGGGGAGATCACAATGCCTGCCGGATTCCAGGAAGCGATGTCTTCGATGGTTGCGGCGTCGTTTCGAATGACCCGGACATCGCCGCCGATTTGTTCCAAATACTGCACGAGATTATAGGTAAAAGAGTCATAATTGTCTATCATCACGATCATGGCGTTTCTCCAGAATGAATCAGCTCAATAGAATAACGAACAAGGAATACCGAATGTCGAAGGAGAACTTCAGCTGATAAGCTGCAGCGCTTTTTCAATGGCTTTGGCCTTGTTCACGGTTTCAACGCGTTCGCGTTCGGGATCCGAATCTGCCACAATGCCTGCGCCGGCCCGAACCGTTAACTTGCCATTTTCGATGCAGGCGGTTCGAATGGTAATGGCCAGATCCATGTTGCCGCTGAAGGAAATATACCCGACGGCGCCTCCGTAAGGCCCGCGGGGCTCCTGTTCAAGGTCGGCAATGATCTCCATGGCCCTGACTTTGGGAGCGCCGCTGAGTGTCCCCGCCGGAAACGTGGCTCTGAGTAAATCCCAGGCATCCAGTCCGGACTTCAGATCGCAGGTGATGTTGGAGACCAGGTGCATGACATGGGAATAGCGTTCAACCACCATGAGATCCGTGACCTGAACCGACCCGGTTTCCGCAACCCGTCCCAGGTCATTGCGGCCCAGATCCACAAGCATGAGGTGCTCTGCCCGCTCTTTTTCATCTCTCAGAAGCTCATTGGCCAGAGCCCGGTCTTTCTGCTCGTTTTTCCCTCTGGGTCGGGTTCCTGCAATGGGTCGAAGGGTGGCAATGCCACTTTCAAGGCGCACCATGGTTTCCGGAGAAGATCCGATCAGCGCCTGATGATTCATGCGGAGAAAGAAAAGATACGGTGATGGGTTGATAAAACGCTGGGCCCGATACAGCATCCAGAGATCCGGGGGGGAGTCGCAGATGAATTTCTGCGAAAGCACGGCCTGAATGATGTCTCCGTCCTGAATATGCGCTTTGACCTGCTGAACCTGCCGGCGATAGGTCTCATCCGGACAGGATGCCTTCAAGGGGGATGCGGACCGGGCAACCGCTTCCGGTGCTTCGGTCGTTCCGGACTCGACCCGTCGAATAATGCCCTGAAGCGTTTCAACCGCTTTTCGGTAATGTTCAGCGGGTTTCGAGGAAGAATCCAGAAAGGATATCGCAATCGCCAGAAGGGTATGCCGGATGTTGTCAAAGACCATCAGTTGATCCGGAACCATCAACTGAGCTATAGGGATGTCCTCGGGCAGACGGTTGGGGATTTTTTCAAAAAACGATACCAATTCATAAGAGAAATATCCCACCAGGCCTCCCCAGAATCTGGGAAGCCCGGGATAATTTGCAGGATGGTATGCGCTCATAATCTGTTTTAGGATATTCAGGGGATCCCCTTCGTGCGAAATGGATTTGAAGCACTGGGTATCATGAATATCCACCCTGTCCCGAAAAACCTCAATGCGAGAACGGGCGGAAAATCCCAAAAAACTGTATCGCCCCCATCGCTCTCCGCCTTCAACGCTTTCAAAAAGAAATACAGGACCCTGTTCATTGAGGCATTTATGCAGAAGAGAAACCGGGGTTTCCGTATCTGCAAGAATTTCAACGCACAGGGGAATGACATTGAATTTTTTTGCCATTCGGTTGAATTCATCTTCTGAAGGAAACTGTTGGAGAATCATAAAAACTCCTTTTGTAAAAAAAAGGGGGTCGTGAATTTATTTTCCACGACCCCCCTTTGAAATAAAAAAAAAGGATCATGGGCTTTGGGCTGCTCACGATCCTTTTTAGAGATTATAAATTGCTAATCAGCGTTCGTTGGCGCACCCCTAGTATAGAGCCTGCCAGCGCCACCATCCTTTATAAGTATTCATGTATATTGGAAACTGATCGTGTTTCATTTGTGTTACAGATTTCATCCTTTATTTTTTGCATATCTTTATCTATAATTCTATTATTTTGTCAATAATTATTTGGACGCCTTTATCATGAAAATCAACTCGCCCGCTAAAATCAATCTTTTTCTGCATATCTCCGGAAAACGGCCGAATGGATACCATGATATTCATTCACTGATGTGCGGGATTGCCCTGTACGACACCCTGACGCTGGACTTTGAGGCTTCTAAAATAACCGTTGCCTGCACGCATTCGGCTGTTCCGGAAGATGAAACCAATATAGCCTATTGCGCGGCCGAATGTTTTTTTGATGCTCTGGGCCGGTCTGGGTGGCGGAAGCAGCAATGCTGCCAGCGTCCTTTCGGGCCTGAATATCCATTATGGTCATCCATTTTCAAACCGGAACCTGGCATCCCTGGCGTTGACCGTTGGGGCGGATGTGCCGTTTTTTATCTATCAAAAGCCTGCCCTGGCAACCGGGGTAGGGGAGAACCTTGTATTTTTTGATCGAATTCGGGCCTATCCGATTGTATTGATTCGTCCTGAGATCCAGGTCAGTACAGCCGATGTCTATAATAACCTGAATTTGGGATTGACAAACTGTGAACAAAAGCTTAAAAGTTTTCCTTTGAATGAGGGTTTTAATCCACTTCATCATCTGTGTAATGATCTTGAAACTGTTACCATTTCCTGGTATCCGGAGATTTCGGATATCAAAAGAGCCCTGCTGGATCAAGGGGCTTTGGGATCGCTGATGTCGGGAAGCGGTCCGACGGTGTTTGGGATTTATTCAGATTCAGATCAGGCAAAGAAGGCATATAAAACCCTGTCTACAAACCAGAGATGGTCGTGTTTTGTGACGCAACTGCTGGTTTAGCCTGTCCGGTTTTCATGCTGGGGCGTCGTCAAGCGGTAAGACACAGGATTTTGGTTCCTGCATTCGGAGGTTCGAATCCTCCCGCCCCAGCCAGTTATTTCAGGCGGGTCTGGGGCTTCTTGACATCCGGGACTGAATATAAATATCGTATGAGGGGTTATCAACGAAGGGCAGCATAGGAAGATTCTAAATGAGCGGGTTTGCGACAAACGGGCTGGCGATTTTTTCAGGAAACTCAAATCCTGATCTGGCGCAGAAGATATGTCAATATCTGGATCTGCCCCTGGGCGGTGCCAAGGTCAAAACCTTCAGCGATGGTGAGCTTCAGATTGAAATTGATGAAAATGTCCGGTCAAAGGATATTTTTTTGATTCAATCCACGAGTTCTCCGGTGAATGATCACCTTGTGGAACTCCTGTTAATGATCGATGCCTTTAAACGGTCGTCTGCCCGAAGAATTACGGCTGTCATGCCCTATTTCGGCTATGCCCGACAGGATAAAAAAGTGGCGCCAAGGGTTCCGATCAGCGCCAAGCTGGTTGCCGATATCATTACGGTGTCCGGTGCCAACCGGGTGATTACCATGGATCTTCACGCAGGCCAGATTCAGGGTTTTTTCAGTATTCCCGTGGACAACCTGTTTGCGGCCCCGGTGATACTGGAATACATCAAAAATAAATTTGAGGGCGACATCGTGGTAGTTTCGCCCGATGCCGGCGGGGTTGAAAGAGCCAGGGCTTTTGCCAAACGTTTGGACGCGGGTCTTGCCATTGTGGATAAACGCCGGGAGGCGCCCAACACAGCCAAGGCGATGGCCCTTATCGGAGATGTTTCCGGAAGAATCGCCATCATCCTGG
>JAPLJE010000673.1 GCA_026388755.1 Deltaproteobacteria bacterium
ATCCAGCGGACGGCTGATAGACGGCAGCAGATCCCAGGCGTAGCCCGGCAGGTCGATGTCCATTCGCTCCTGCGGCACGACGCGCTCCGGCGGGTTGAGCACGGGCACACCCGCCTGCTTGTGGCCGATGCCGCGGATTTTGGGCAGATCGTCGTTGAGATCCGACTGCAACAGGCTATGAAGGGCATAGACCCCTTCATTGAGCAGGATGATGTCAACGGAATCCAAGGCGAGCACTTCGCTGGGCAGCGCGCTGACATGTGAACCGACCAGGCAGATGCGATACTGCGGGTCCGCTTGTTTGAGCCTCTCGGCCAGGCTGGCGGTGCCAATCATGTTGGTCGTGCCGGAATTGGGGTTCTGGCCGTAAACCACGAAGCAGACCAGGCGGGGATTGGCCTGCTCGACGCGCCGGATTGCCTCCAGCTCGGTCAGCCTTTCGGCGGTGCAATCCAGGATGGCTACCCCGAAGCCCTTGGCGCGGCAACTTTGGGCCAACAGCAAGGACCACGTCGGCGGCTCAATCGCCGAGTAGTTCCGGCTCAATTCCTGGTAGGCTTTAAAGGAGGAATCAGCGTTAACAAACAAAACGTCCAGTTGGCGGTCACTCATAGATCATTACGGATTGCTGCCGGTTGGATTTCGACCGGATATCATCAGCACGGGAGATTATTGCACACTATTTGCCTGCGCGCAGCCAATTCCAAGCCATTTTCACCCCTACACGACAATTCGGCGGGGTGCAAGCTTGACTTCTCACCCGAACCGAATATGCTGACTAGCATACCGCATCATTTGCATGGTTAGCTATCGTTATGAAACAACTGGATTTGCTGTTAGTTTGCGTCGGGAATACCAGGAAGAAGGTCTATCAGACTCTGGCGGGCGAATTTACGGGGATTGAGCCCCCGTCGTGGATCATTATCACCGCCGGTTTTGTCCGAAAGCACGGCCATTCGGTCAGGGTGCTGGATGCGAACGTCGAGAACCTGGACCATGACGAGACGGTGGCGAGGATCAAGGCGGAGAACCCCAAACTGGTGGGCATCGTCAATTACGGGCAGCAGGCCAATACTGCGGCGCCCCTCATGACGGAGACGCGGAGCCTAATCCACAAGATCAAGGCCAATGACCCGGGTCGGACGATCCTTCTGACGGGGTGGAATCCTTCCGCGCTCCCGGAAAGGACCCTGCGGGAGGAGGCGTGCGACTATGTGGGCGAAGGGGAGGCGTTTTACACCTATTTGCGGATGGTGCAAGGGAAGAAGCTGGAGGAAGTTCCCGGGTTGTGGTGGCGGGAAAACGGGAAGATCCGGCATACGCCGCGCGCCGAGAATATCCAGGACCTCACCGCCGATTTGAGCGAGCTGGCATGGGACCTGGTTCCGATCGGGAACTACCGGTCGTTCAACTGGCTGGGGTTGAGGGACTTGGATTCCAGGCATAAGTATGCCTCGATCTACACCAGCCTGGGATGTCCTTTCGACTGCAGCTTCTGCGCCATCCGCGCCACGCATGGCGGCGAGCGGAAGATGCGGTTCTGGAAGCCCGAGTGGGTGCTCAAGCAGATTGACCACCTGGTCGAGACCTATGGCATCAAGACGCTGAAGATCAACGACGAGCTATTCATCCTGAACCGGAACCACTTTATCCCCATCGCGCAAGGGCTGGCGGAACGCAAACGAGCCGGGAAATATCAGTTGAACATCACCGCTTTTGCCCGGGTTGACTCCCTCAAGGTGGAGGATATGCCTTTGCTCAAGGAGGCCGGGTTTAATTGGTTTGAGCTGGGAATCGAGTCGGGCACCCGGGAGGTGCTGGACCTGGCGAACAAAGGGAGCTATGACCGGGAGAATATCAGGCACGTGGTCAAGAAGGCACATGAGCACGGGATCGATTTCTGCGCCAATTATCTCTTTGGCCTGCCGGGAGACACCTATGAGAGCATGCAGGACACGCTCATGCTGTCGTTTGAATTGATGGCCGCGTTCCCGAGTTTCTTTGCCGCTATGGCGCCTCCGGGATCGCATCTCTACGACGACTGTATGCAACAGGGAATTCCGCTGCCGGAGCAATGGATTGGCTATGCCCAGCAAGGCTATGAATTCGCGCCGCTGCCGACGAAGACGCTGAGCCCCAAGGATGTCCTGCAATTCAGGGATTACGCGTTCAATGTCTATTTCCGTAACCCGGCCTATCTCTACATGATGGAGAAGA
>JAPLJE010000078.1 GCA_026388755.1 Deltaproteobacteria bacterium
AGCAGCGCCTGCACGGCATTTCCAACGGTCAGGAAGTTTCCGCCGAAATAAACCTGAATCCCCACCTGGTTAAACCCCATGAGCGGGCGAAACCCCATGCCGCCGGCGATCAGTTTGGCAGCGCCTTTACCGGCCAGATACTGGACAGGCGCCATGCACCCACCCTGCTGATGCGGAACATTGGGGATCACATCCACTTTCTTGACGGTGTTGTCTTCCACGGTAACCAGGGTATAGAGGTCACAGTGACCAAAATGTGCGCCCAGCGGTGCGTCAAGTCCACCCGGTGCCGAGGAAGGGATAGCGATTAAAGTATTCACAGTTCATTCTCCTTTATGATGCGATTCAGTTGTCTTTGTTTTCAGGCCCGATAGGCCTTCATGAAATAATAAACGTATTTTCTTCATAACTTGAATCTGTTCGATTCAGCCAAAGCGCTTTTTAAGCGCCATGACCCATACTGTTGGGCTTTGAGGCCATATCAACCCCGCCTGCCTTGAATTTGGCGATGGCCTGACGGACCGTCAGGTTCTCCAGATTCTGGCCGACTTGAATGCCTGCTGCGGACAGCGCCCGAAATGCCTTGGGTCCGACAGATCCTGTCAGAACCACGTTGGCTCCGGATCGGCAAACTGTCTCAGCCGCCTGTATGCCGGCTCCCTGGGCCATGGCCTGTGAAGATCCGTTATCGACAAAATTGGATTCAAGAGTGTCCGGATCGACGATACAAAATCCGGCGGCACGGCCAAACCGGGGATCGACCTGCGAATCCAGGCCGGGTTCTTCGCAACTAACTGCAATTTTAATCATAATATGCTCCTTTTTGAGTTCGAAAGCGGTGCTCGCCGCGCGGCTGACGCCTTGGCCGCCACGTGGATTCATGCAACCGCCATGTCTGTTTATACGATGTACCTTCTTTTCCAATGAATCCATCCCGGACAACCGGCCTCCGCGGCATCCCGGCATGGTAAAGGCCTCTTTTCTAAAATCGCCGGAGAGCCATGCCTGAATGATTTCGCAAAGATCTCCTGCGACAAAAGAGACCACGCGAATATCATAAGCCGCAATCTGGGATAGCATTAACCGGGAAATGGCACCGCAAACCAGCGTGTCAACGCCGAGCCCAATCAGGCAGCGACCTGTTTCAGAACCCGAATTCGCAGGCAGTTTTTCATCTCTTTCACGGACGATGCGCCCGGACTCAGCCTCAACCAGCCGGATCTCTCTGGCCACATCAAATACCGGGGCGATTCGTTTGTTCCAGACTGCAAAAGCCGCTTTCATCTGTATCCACCTGAGTTTATGAGTCTATGAAATAGACTTAGCAAATATAGTGCCAAATCAACATTTAATTGAAATAAAGACATAACCAAATGATATTCATTGATATAAAGTGATAATGCTGCTGGGAGGGAGATGGGATTCAGTCGCTATACTGCTACTCTTATAGGTTGAACAAGTAGCATTATTGCGACTGATGTTTTATCGGTCCGTCAGCGCATGCAAGCAGTTTATCGGGTAAAGATCGGCGGAACGATGCGCGGCTTTTCTGGCCGTCTTGAGCCGCTATATCAAAACCCAGTGGTTGCAGCATCGTTGCAAAGCTGCGACTATAGAATGCTTGTCAATTTTCAACATGCTTAAATAGTAATATAATCCA
>JAPLJE010000816.1 GCA_026388755.1 Deltaproteobacteria bacterium
AAAAACCCATGGCTAAACCTGACCGCCCGTCAATGAGAAAGAAGGGGCAATGGGTGAAAGGGATTCTCGATCTCTCCATCGGCGATGGAAGGCGGATAGACGATGCGTCTTTTGCCGTCCCGAGTCCACTGCATCAGGCAGACCACGGCTTCGGTTTCGGGATGGGTTCCGAAAATGACCTGATGTCCCTTATGAAAGCGCAACCGTCCCATGCAGCCCATGCGGTCCGATGCTTCCAGGGCGGCAACCAGTTGCTCCGGGTCCAGAGAGGATGCGGATTCGATGGCATCCTTGAGCAGGTATACGGCTTCATATGACGGTGCCGGCCCATGGCCGGCCTCGATATCGGTGCCATAGCGATCCGAATATGCGCCGTAAAATGCGCTGGCCGGCGGGTAGCGGTCCGATGGGATATTGCCCAGTTCAAACACAACATTCAACGTTCCCGATATCTGACCGTTGAATGCCTTCCAGGCCCCGGGTCCGATCATGGGGGAAATAAAACCGCACATCATGGCGGGAATTTCCATTTCTTTCCACTGCTGGACCAATTTGCCGCTTTGGGGCATATCGAAAATCGGCAGGATCACCTGGGCGCCTTTTGCCCTGGCTTTTTCCAGAGACGAAGAAAAATCCGATGCGCCGTAAGCAAAGTGATCCGCGCCCAGTACCTGCCAGCCCATTCTGTCGAAGTAGAGTTTGATCATGATGGCGGCTGTTGACCGCGCCCAGGCGATATCCTGGGTCAGGATATACACACGGGTCAGACCAAACCGGGTGTTTAAATGTTTCATGATCTGAATCAGCGCATTGGCCAGGTATTTGGTGTTGAGTCCGGTCCGAAAGACGTAGCGATACCTGGAATCCCGCAATATCATGGATTCGATGGCAGGGGTCATGGCAATGGTTTCCAGCAGCGGCACCCTGTGGGCCGCAATGATGTCCATTGCCGGCAGCAAGACTTCGGAGCGAAAGGGACCCACAACGATGGCATGCAATTTTTCAACCTGGATAAATTGTTCCAGTTTCTGCAGACTATCGCTTTTGCGGGTGTTGTCATCCGCGTCCTGCAGATCGATGCTTGCCAGACGCAGGGGCATCCTGTGGTGATTCAGCCGGATGCCGCCTTTGCGGTTTATTTCTTCAACTGCCAGTGCCGCCGCCCGCATGCTTTCGGCACCCTCTATGGTGGTCAGGGAAGTCGCGACCCCGATCACAACCTCGTCCGCTGCATCAGCCCGGACAGCCGGATGCATCAGGCTCAAAGCGATTCCGATAAGAAAAAAATGGATGGCGGCAGTTCGCATGGGTGCGACCTTGTCTGGGGAAAAAGGGTTTAATCCGTATTAAATGTGAGATTTGCAACGCATGTGATTGCGGCTGTCTTTTCGATTGACAGGGCAATGCCGACTTTCTATTATGTAATTAAAAATTGAATGACTAGATACAATTCATCCACTTCATATGCAATCACAAATAAACACCCATCCTTTACATGCTCCGGATACATGCCTCGGGTGAAAACGGGTTGCCACGAGCGATGCCGTTTTTATAACATATGACATTCAGATTTTCCATTTTCTCGAAATTATTGATCGTTATCCTTCCGCTGGTGTGTCTGCCCATCGCCATCCTCGGGTATTTTTCCATTCAGGCGGCGGAAGAACGGGTCAACCGGCTGGTGCGCCATGAACAGATGATCAAGGTTGAAGGGTCGGCGGACAAGATAAAAAACATATTCACCAATTGCCGCATCGATCTGGAAACCATCGTCAGCCTGCCGCTTCTTGAAGATTATCACATTGCCAGAACCTTCCGGCTGGATGCGGAAACCGAGTTCAATCGGGAAAACATTCAGGGCCTGTTCAGGGATTTTCTGCAGCGCTCGCCCTTTTATTACCAGATCCGCCTGTTGGATGCCAAGGGGCTGGAATTGATCAGCCAGTGCGCATCGGAAATCATCGTCGACAAGGGCTCCCGGGAAGAATCCACTTTTTTTGAAAAGGCCAGGCTGACCTATCCGGGAAACATTTATTTTTCGGACATTCTTTTTTCAGGCCGCAGAAACGGGTATGTCATGCATTGGGCCATGCCGTTTTACTCGGGCTGGCGCGAATTCAGCGGCTTGATCGTCATCGATCTGGACTATGAAAAGATTATCCAGCTGGTCAGCGGCATTCGGGTGGGTGAAAAAGGCTATGCCTTTCTGGTCGACAGTCAGGGGCGTAATACGGCGCACCCGTATTACGCCCCGTATCAATTGAATATCGACTCTTATCCCGAACCGAGTTTAAAGGAACTGGTGCAGGAAATGATCACCGGTGCCAGTTCCTGGAAGAACTATGTGCATGACAACGTGGAAAAAGTGGCGGCCTTTGCGCCCATACCGGACATGGGCTGGTCCCTTGCCGTTACCATCCCCGTGGACGAATTGGGCAAGGAGGCCCTTGCCATCAAATGGCGGGTCATCGAAGTGGCTGCCATCATCTTTATTTTTGCCGTTGTAGGGGTCAGCTTTTTATCCTATTATCTGCTGCGGCCGGTTCGTGAACTGGTGGCAGCCACCAACCGGATGGCCGAAGGCAATCTGAACCAGGAGATCCCGCTCCGGTCCCGGGATGAACTGGGCGATCTGACGCGTTCATTCAACCATATGGTCAAAAACATCGCCCGCGTTCAAAATGAACTGGTCCGCTCTGAAAAACTGATCTCCCTGGGCAGGCTTTCGGCAGGGGTGGCGCACGAAATCAGAAACCCGTTAAATGCCATGAAGGGGGCTATCGTGCATATTCAAAGGCGCAGGCCCGGTGATCCGCTCATTTCGGAATATACCCATCTGGTTTCAGAAGAGATCGACCGCTTGAACTTATTTGTCACCGAGTTTCTGCATTTTGCCAGGCAGCCCCAGCCCAAGCCTGTTCCCACGGATTTAAACCAGTTGATCCTCTCCACCCAGAATCTCTTCGCAAAACAGGCGGATGAAATGGGTATCCGGCTGTGCAACCATCTGGACGTTCACCTGCCCCTGGTGTCCGTGGATCCCAATCAGATGGAGCAGGTGCTCATCAATGTGCTGATCAATGCCATGGATGCGCTGCCTTCCGGCGGCGAAATCACCTTTTCCTCTCTCATTCATGATAGCATAGAAGATGCGGATCGACCGGATCAGGTGAGAATTGAGATCCGGGATAACGGGACCGGGATAGCCGAATCGCACATGCAGGATGTTTTTGACCCTTTTTTCAGCACTAAAGAGTCGGGAACCGGGCTTGGCCTTCCTTTGAGCCTTGGCATCGTGGAAAGCCATCTTGGAAGTATGATAATATCATCGGATCGTGAAAGCGGGACCGTGGTTGTCATCGATCTTCCGGTAAATACGCAACAATTGATTCAGGAGACAGATCGTGACCCCTAAAACGGTATTGATCGTGGATGATCGCACCAGCACCTTGAAAGTCCTTCGTGCCATCCTGGAAGATGAGGGATATACGGTTTTCCAGGCCACCAGCGCTGAGGAGGCATTGCAGATTTACCACCAAAACGACGGGATCGAGGTGGTGCTATCGGATATGAAACTGCCTGGCAAAGACGGACTTGCGCTGTACCGTCTCATGAGCAGCATCCCGAATCCGCCACCCTTTGTGATCATGACCGCCCACGGAACGGTCAAGTCTGCCGTACAGGCGCTGAAGGAAGGTGTGACACATTACCTGATCAAACCCCTGGACTATGAGGAGCTGATTATCGTATTGGACAAGGCCGTGCGGGAATACGCCCAGGCCCGGGAACTGATCGCCCTTAAAGCCCAGGTGAATGCGGAGAACACCTTTCACGGCATTATCGGCGCCGATTCCCGGATGAAGCACATCTTCGATATGGTACGCACCGTTGGCGCCACGGACGCATCGGTTCTGATCTATGGCGAAACCGGTACTGGTAAGGAGCTGCTGGCCAAGGCCCTTCATCAGGAAAGTCCCCGCCGGAACAGTGCCATGGTTTGCATCAACTCAGCGGCCCTGACGGAAAGCCTTCTGGAAGCCGAAATGTTTGGTTATGTCAAGGGGGCGTTTACAGGTGCCATATCCGATCGCAAGGGACGGGTTGAGCTGGCCGATCAAGGCACCCTGTTTCTCGATGAGATCGGACACATGAGCCTGGGTCTGCAGAGTAAGCTCTTAAGGTTTTTACAGGAAATGGCTTTTGAACCGGTGGGCGGCACCACATCCCGCAATGTGGACGTGCGAATCATCGCTGCCACCAATCTGGATTTGCATGCGGAAATCAAGGCTGGCCGGTTTCTGAACGATCTTCTCTACCGGATCGAGGTCGTACCCATCCGCGTGCCGGCGCTACGCGACCGCCGAAACGACATCTGCCTGCTGGTGGATCATTTCATCCGGGTGTTCGCCCGGCAGTACAATAAACCGGTTCAGAAGGTCGATCCGCAAGCCATGCAGATTCTGATCGACTACAACTGGCCGGGCAATGTCCGGGAACTGAAGAACAGCGTTGCCAGGGCAATGATCCTGTCCAAAAGCACATCCCTTACCTCAGAAGACCTGCCGTCCAAAATTCTGGCTGAATCCGGCCATTCCGATCGGATTGCCGGCATGTCGATCATTCAGGGACTTCCCGGCAGCGGCGTCACCCTGCGTCAGATGGAGACGGAGCTGATTCAAAAAACTCTGGAAAAACACCAGGGAAACAAAAGCCTTGCAGCACAAAGCCTGGGCATATCGAGAAAAACCTTGTACGAGAAAATTGATCGGTACGGGCTTGCTCACACTATTTCTTGACATGCCGGTGTCGTCTTCATATACTCGTACCAGTTTAATAAATAGTTCATTTCAATGCGGATGCAGCCAAAATGAATCTACTTGAACCCCCGCCCGTCTTCTCCCGGAGCCTTGCCGGCCTGTGTTGCCTGCTCTTTCTTCTGGCGGGTTGCAGCGCTTCCACGGATCCTTCCGTTCCCCAGACCAGCACCCAGGGCGTGACGGACACCAGGGTTCTTCTCGGGTCTTCCCTGGCCCTGAAAGGCCATGCCAGTTTTCTGGGAAGTCAAACCCTGCGCGGCGCCATGTGCTATCTGAATTACGTCAATTCACTGGGCGGTGTTCACGGGCGAACCATCGAGGTCATTGCCCATGATGACAGCTATGATCCGCTCAAGTGTCTGACCAACACCCAGCGCCTCATCATCGATGATCAGGTTTTCGCCCTTTTCTGCTACGTCGGGACGCCGACGACGGTTCGGATTCTTCCGCTTGTCGAGGAAGCCCAGATTCCGCTTCTGGGAATGTTCACCGGCGCCAATGCCCTGAGAGATCCGTTCAACCGCTGGCTGATCAATGTGCGGGCCTCTTATTACCAGGAAACCAAGGTTGCCGTCCAGCACCTGGTGACCGACCTGGAATTGAAGAAAATCGCCATTTTTTACCAGTACGATGCCTATGGGTTTGACGGTCTCACCGGTACCGAGCTGGCGCTTAAAGAGTTCGGCCTGGCTCCGGTTGCCAGCGGCTCATACAACCGCGGGACCCTGGATGTGCAGGAGGGGTTGGCCAAGGTTATCAGCTCCGGCGCCGAGGCTGTGGTGATGATCGGTACCTATGACCCTTGCGCTGCATTCATCAAAATGTCCGACGAAAAGGGATTTCGTCCGGTTTTCTATCTGGTTTCTTTTGTCGGGGCCGACGAGCTGGCCCGCAGGCTGGAAAACTACCAGAACCTTGCGGTGATCGTGTCTCAGGTGGTTCCGCCTCCGGATCCGGACCGGCAGGACGCCAGTCCGCTTCTTACCGGAGAAGCCGGCTACCTGACGCTTCTGAAGCGTTATTACCCTGAAGACCGGCCCAGCTTTGTGGGTCTGGAGGGATTCATCAATGCCCGGGTTCTGGTGGAGGGGCTGCAGCGGGCCGGCACCGATCTGACCCGGGACGGTTTCATCCAGGCCATTGAATCCATCCATGATTTTACGCCCGGATTGGACATCAACATCTCCTTCAGTCCCACGGATCATCAGGGCCTGGATCGCGTCTATTTCACCCGGCTGGAAAACGGCCAATTCTCTCTGATCAAAGATTGGACAGATGTCAAATCCCAGAACACTGCATCCCATTGAGCCGGTCGTCCGGCAGGGTTTTATCCAGGGCGCGTTAAAGCGCTTTCGGGATATCAGCCTTAAGAACAAGATTTTTTTCTCCATTCTGGCGGTCATCCTGATCATCAGTGCCATCATTGCCTTTCTGGCCCGCTGGATTCTGGTCTCCACCCTGATTTCGGAGCTGGAGCTGCGCGGGATCGCCATCGCCCGGACCATTGCCGAGCGTGGCAGCGGATTCATTCTGGACAAGAACTATCCCGAACTGCTCAGCCTGATTTTTGACGAGGCCAAACTCAAGGAACGCCAGAATCTGGTTTCCTATATCTTTGTCAGCGATCGCGACGATCAGATTCTCAGTCACACGCTCACGCGCCGGTTCCCGGAATCCCTGCGTCTGGCCAACCGGGTGCCGGTCACCGAATCCAAAAGCGTCCGGCTTTGTCAGTTCGGAAACCAGATGTCCTACGACATCGCCATTCCGATTGTCCAGGGAATCTATCGCATCGGCACGGTTCATGTGGGTCTGAACAAGAATCACATCGATCAACTGGTGGCCAAGCTGCGCTTCACGTTTTTAAGCTTCATTTCGATGGTTATCGTTATTATCTTTGTGATCAGTCATTGGCTGGCCAAGTATATCACCCTTCCCATATCCAGGCTCACCGAGATATCGGATGAACTGAGCAAGGGCAATTTTGATGTGAAGCTGGAAACAGAGCCCTTTACCGATGGGGACCAGCCGCCCGAATGTCCGGCGTTTGTCAACACGGATCTGCCCTGCTGGCATCTGGATGGCACGGCGCTTACCGGCGAGGACGGGGCGGCGGGCAGCCCGGCCATCTGCATGGACTGCCGTTTCTATCGCGGACACAAAGGGGACGAGGTCGTGCAATTGGCCAACTCCTTTTACAACATGATTTGGAGCATCCGGCTCTATCGCCGGCGGCTTCGGGAATCGGAAAAAAAATACCGGTCCCTCTTTAACAGTGGGCCGGACCCCATTTTTGTCGTGAGTTACCGGACGTTTGAAATCATCGACGCCAATCCCAGGGCCGAGGAAGTCTACGGCTACAATAAGGAGGAATTGATCGGGAAATCCTTTACGGAAATGAGCCCGGAGCATACCCCCGAGTTCTTTCAATCCCTTCAGGACAAGACCGATGCCGACGGCCTTGTCAATTTCCCCAAGGCGCTTCATTATAAAAAAGGGCATAAACCGCTTTACGTGAATCTGCATGCCTGCAACATCACTTATAAAGGACAGCCCGCCATTGTGGTGGCCTCCACCGACATTACGGAAATGATTGAAAAGGATGCTCAGCTCATTCAGGCCAGCAAGATGAAATCCCTGGGGGAAATGTCGGCCGGCATCGCGCACGAGCTGAATCAGCCGCTGAATGCCATCAAGATGGGAAGCGATTTCCTGGGCCTGATGGTGGAGCAGAACCGGGAAATTCCGCCGGAACATCTTAGGGATGTGGTCACGGAAATGAGCACCCAGGTTGACCGGGCCGCCGAAATCATCAACACCCTGCGCGCGTTCGGCCGCAAAGCCGAACTCATTATGGAGCGGCTGGATATCAACAAGCCCATTCAGGCGGTTTTCACCCTTGTCGTCCGCCAGTTCGAGCTGGACAATATCCGTATGGATCTTCAGCTTGCCGAAACCATCGCCCCGGTCATGGCGCACGACAACCGACTTCAGCAGGTTTTCTTTAATCTGGTCACCAATGCCAGGGATGCCATTAACGAAAAAAATGAGCGGTTGCCCGATTCACGAGCCGGAAAAATCATTATCCGCACCTACCAG
>JAPLJE010000088.1:0-3170 GCA_026388755.1 Deltaproteobacteria bacterium
TTCAGGACATTTTAAAGGACATCAATTATCCGGCGGTCGCATGATATTGCCTCCATCAATTCCGCCAAAATATATGACCGGCCCCGAAGGGTGAATGCCATGACTGATACGCCTTCCCTGTCCCAAATCGCCAATGCTGAATTTCCGGTAACCGGAATGACCTGCGCCAACTGCGCCATGAATATCGAACGGGCACTGACACGCAAAGTCCCCGGCATTGTGAAGGCATCGGTGAATTTTGCATCCGAGCGGGTTTTTGTTGAATACGACCCGGCGGCGGCCAGCGTGGATGACATGGCGGCCGCCATTGAAAAGGCCGGATTCAAGGCGATATTGTCGGAAGACGACTCGGATGATGCCGAGGATATGGAACAAATCGCCAGAAATGCTGAAATTCAAGACCAGACGCAAAAATTTATCGTCGGCATTCTGTTCGCCCTGCCCCTTTTTCTCTGGAGCATGGCCCGGGATTTTGGCCTGATCGGACAGTGGAGTCATGCGTCCTGGGTAAACTGGGTGTTCTTTTTACTGGCGTCACCGGTTCAGTTTTATACGGGCTGGGATTATTATGTGGGTGGCATCAAAAGCATTCGAAACCGAAGCGCCAACATGGATGTCCTGGTCGCCCTGGGATCTTCGGTTGCGTATTTTTATTCCCTTGCACTTTTGTTTTTCCCCATATTGGGAGATCATGTGTATTTTGAAACTTCGGCCGTCATCATCACCCTGATTAAATTGGGCAAGATGCTGGAATCTCGGACCAAGGGAAAGACGGGCGGAGCCATTCGAAAACTCATGGGGCTGCGGCCATCCACGGCAACCGTTTTGACGAACAGCACGGAAAGCCAGGTTCCGATCGCCCGCGTCCGGACGGGAGATATCCTGCTCGTTCGTCCCGGAGAACGCATTCCGGTTGACGGCGTTGTTCTGGAAGGCGAGTCCACGGTGGATGAGTCCATGCTGAGCGGCGAGCCCATGCCAGTGGATAAAACCTCAGGCAGCGACGTCACCGGCGGAACCATAAATGGTTATGGCCTGTTAAAATTTAGGGCGACCCGTGTGGGAAAAGCCACGGCTCTTGCCCGAATCATCCGGCTGGTTCAGGAGGCCCAGGGAAGTAAAGCCCCGATTCAGGCTCTGGCAGACCGGATTGCAGCCATTTTTGTTCCGGCCATTATCGCCATCGCCATTCTCACCTTTTTTCTGTGGTGGGGAATAACCGGCCAGTTTGTTCCATCCATGATCCGGATGGTTGCGGTTCTGGTGATCGCTTGTCCCTGCGCCCTGGGATTGGCCACGCCCACGGCCATCATGGCCGGAACCGGAAAAGGCGCTGAAAAAGGCATCCTTTTTAAAAACAGCCAGTCGCTTGAAATGGCGACCCACATTACCACCATCATCCTGGATAAAACCGGCACCATCACACTGGGCAAGCCCTCTGTGACTGCCGTCCTGCCGCTCGGCAGCTCTGGCAGGTCCCCGGACCAGGTTCTGGAGATGGCGGCCTCTATTGAAAAAGGATCCGAACACCCTCTGGGAAAGGCCATTGTAAACGAAGCCTTGAAAAAAGGACTGGTTCTGACCGATCCGGAAAAATTCAAGTCTACCAGCGGTTCTGGCGTTGAAGCCGTCATCAGGGGGGGGCGGGTAAAGGTGGGAAAGCCAAACTGGTTTTCTGAAACCGCCTCACTTTCCGAATCCGACAAGGCAGCAATCATAACGCTTCAATCCGGCGGAAATACCGTCATGATGGTTTCCGTTGAAGGTCGGTTGTGGGGGCTTGTCGCCGTATCCGATACCTTGAAGCCCGAATCCGCAAGCGCAATCCAGGAGCTTCATCACCAGAACTTGAAAGTGATCATGCTGACCGGTGACAACCGGATGACGGCAGCAAGCATTGCCCGGCAGGTCAACATCGACAGCGTGGAGGCAGAAGTCCGGCCTGAAGAAAAATCATCCGTGGTCAAAGCCTGGCAGGAAAAAGGCGAAAAAGTCGGAATGGTTGGAGACGGCATCAACGACGCCCCTGCCCTTGCCCAGGCGGATGTGGGGTTTGCCATCGGCACCGGGACCGATGTGGCCATTGAAACCGCCGATGTCATTTTATCCAGCGGAAGCCTTACCGGGATTTCGCGCGCCATTCAGCTGAGCAGGCTCACCATGAAAACCATCCGCCAGAACCTGTTCTGGGCGTTTTTCTATAATATCGTCCTGATACCCGTTGCCGCGGGAATTCTCTACCCTTTTGAGTCCTTTCCTGCAATGCTGCGGCAGCTTCACCCCATTCTAGCAGCCCTGGCAATGGCCTTCAGCAGCATATCGGTGGTTTCAAACAGCCTTCGGCTCTACCAAAGCAAGATCGAATAACCTAAAGTTCAATTTCAACCAAGCTCCCTGAATTGACAACCAGATCATCCAAAATGGTCATCGGGGAACTCCCGTGTTTATCCTGGTGGTAAATCACCTTGTATCTTCCGGGCTTTAGTAGCACAGGGCCAAATGACCCGGAAATCGTGACGCTAAGCGGGCCTTTGTCATCTTTCTCATCCAGGTTGACAAATTGAACGCGGTAGGGCGGCGCCAGCTTTTCAGGTGGAATGAGTCTGGCACCGGAGTTAAGGGAGAAATCGGTCGTCGAGTTGTCTGCAATTTTGATTTCACCCAGCAAAGATTCGCTGTGGCCATGCTCGGACTGTCGGAAAACGATTTGATAGATTCCGGCGGGTACCAGATGGGACTCAAACCCTTCCCCCTTGAAACGAACCACCTCGTTTCCGGAATGAGTGTTTCGAAGCGCCCAGTAATAATATTCTTTATCCACCCATTCTGCAGGAACCAGGCGAATGGCTGTTTGCATTAACACTTCCGATGTCTTTCCGGATTCCACTGAAACCACTTCTCCGAGCAGGACCTCAGTGCTTCCGTGTTCCGTCTCCCTCCAGGCGATCTGGTAGACGCCGGCAGGGATCATCTGTTCATCCAGAGACGTGAACCGCCCCTTTTCCTCTCCGGTCTCCGGATCCAAAAGCCTCCAGTAATTGGGCTTCTTCGCCCAAGACGGAAGGACAAGTTTGATTTTTCCAGGTCCTTTGGCCTTAATCCGAACCGAAGTTTCGGCAGTCTTGGGCGCTTCTTTTCGCAAAACCGTCGGGTTCGGAGGAAGGGGTGTG
>JAPLJE010000088.1:3257-5787 GCA_026388755.1 Deltaproteobacteria bacterium
CCTGATAAAGCTGGCCCCCACCTTCCTTTGCAATACAGGAAAGCTGGACTTTTTCCTCCTCTCCAACCCCGAAACCCACCACATGCATGACAAATTTCAGTCCGCCTTCACGAAGGGCTCTGGTTACCGCACAGGGATCTTTACCACAGGTTTCCAGACCGTCGCTGATCAGGACCAGTGTCGTGTTAAAGCCATTGGCCTTGATTCTTTCCGCCGCATAAGTAATGCTGTCCGCAAGAGGCGTTTTGCCCTTTGGAATGATTTTTTCGATCCCTTCGGCAGCTTTTTTTCTGTCCAGTGTTCCCGGCGGAATAATCTCTTCAATATCCTTACAGTCCCCCTGTCTGCGCAGGCCGTAAACACAGAGCCCCACATTTACCCCGTCCGGCGTTTCCTGAATCAGCCGGGTAAGGGTTGCTTTGGCAACCGCGACTTTGGTCTCTCCTTCAACTCTTCCCCACATGGAGCCGGAACCATCAAGAATATAGTAGAGTAAGGATTGCTCGGCATGAGCCATATATATATTTGTCACCGGAGTAAAAAACAGCAGGAAACAAAACAGGGAATTTCTTAACAACCTGACATTGCAGGATATCATGACCTTATCTCCTTTCCATCCGGATCTGATTGATGAACTTGTAAAAAGTCAAAATTGGGGTGGCAAAGTAAAAAATCCAAGATCAAGGCGAGCGGCACCGGAGCTTTTGGCGACAATCCTGAGGACCGGCGTTCCGCCTGCCGTACTTTTGGGTACGCCGCCATGACGAAGGATGAAGCTCAACGCAGATATTGGGCTTTTTACGAAGCCATCATGCTTATATCGCATGGATTCTCTGTAGAAACTCCCGGCTGGGCGCCACCAGAAACGGCCCGTTTAAAAGCGTTTCCTTGTTGTAACGGACGGGCTTTCCTTCAAGATCCACCACCACGCCGCCAGCAGCAAGCACCACGGCATGACCGGCTGCCAAACTCCCGGCTGGGCGCTGCCAGAAATGGCCCGTTTAAAAGCGTTTCCTTGTTGTAGCGGACGGACATTCCCTCAAGATCCACCACCACGCCTCCAGCAGCAAGCACCACGGCTTGACCGGCTGCCGTGTCCCATTCCCAGGTCGGACCGAGTCGCGGGTATAAATCCGCCTCTCCGGATGCAACCGCGCAGAATTTCAGAGAGCTACCCCGCCGAAGGCTTTCTGTGGCAGGAAGCCGCTGTATATAAGCCTCCAGTTCGGCAGAAGGATGAGAACGGCTCTGAACAATTCGAAGGGCCATTGTCGGCATCTTCGGAGGAATTTTCAATTGGGTTTTACAGTCCCGAAATATTCGATAACACCCTTTTGGAACGTCCGCCAGATACAGATCGTCTATAGCCGGAACATACACCACGCCCATTGTCGGCATGTGATCGCAAATCAATGCAATATTGACCGTAAAATCATCGTTTCGTTTGATAAACTCCTTGGTTCCATCCAGCGGATCCACCAGCCAGAACCGGTCCCAGTCTTTTCGCACCCCGTAAGGAATGGATTTACCTTCTTCAGACAGCACGGGAATATCCGGATACGCAGCTTGAAGCCCATCGGTAATAATTCGGTGCGAGCGGATGTCGGCCAGAGTCAGTGGGGACTTATCCGCTTTGTGATCCACCGAAAAATCCGTGTGATAAATCTCCAGGATCGCCCTGCCGGCCTCAACTGCAAGGCGCCCGATATCATCCAATTCAAGTTGGTGATGCATCACATCCTCCAAAAGACCCCATAAAAGAATTCAGCCTGATCTCACTGTCTGTCATCTGTCTGCAAAAAATCACAGCGTATACCCTGCCCGCTCCAGATACAGCAGCACTTCCTATGCAGCCTCATCCGGAGTCATGTGCGTCGTGTCAATGTAGACTTCAGGGTTTTCCGGGATTTCATACGAATCACTGACGCCGGTAAATTCCTTGATGAGTCCGGCACGCGCCTTGGCATAGAGGCCTTTTCGATCTCTATTTTCGCAGATCTCAACCGGAGTTCCGACATGGACCTCAATAAAACCGCCATATTGTTCAATAATTTGGCGAATGTGCCGGCGGGTTGAGGCATAGGGGGCAATCGGTGCACAGATGGCGATCCCCCTGTTTGTGCCGGGGAGGATAAGCTTGCTGAATGGCTTCGACAACATCCGGAAATGAAAACCAGTCCGGTATCTTTCGGCTGTAGGCCAGATATCCTTGACATGAAGAACCGCCAGCATAAACCCATCATTGTCACGAAAAGCCACGGACTGACCGAATTCGAAACACTGAGCATCTGACTCTGAAATTCCCAGACAGACCGGAATCGGCCACAGGGTTGTATCCTGAAACAACGCGGCATCCTCAAAAAGATGGCTTCAGGAGTATTTTCAATTGGGTATGGTTTGTATTGTCTTTGTCTCTATAATAAACCACATCATCCATAATTTGGGAAACGATATAAATGCCAAAGCCGCCATTCCTGGATCCATCAAATTTGGGATGAGGAACCTTTTCCGGATTAAAGCCTTTTCCCTT
>JAPLJE010000340.1 GCA_026388755.1 Deltaproteobacteria bacterium
AATCGGCCTTTCCTATGAATCTGACCCTGCCATCACTCGCCACCTGGCTGGGTTTCTCAGCAACCAGTTCGATGAATCTGGAAAGCAAAAGCTCCCCACAGCCGTTTTATTTAATGGCGGCGTAATGAAAGCCCCCCTGCTGCGTAATCGGGTTATCGAAGTATTGACAGCGTGGGCGAAGACGGCCTCCGGTCCTTCCCTGCGGGAGCTGCCTTCACGGGATTTCGACCGTTCCGTTGCACGGGGTGCCGTCTATTATGGCCTTGCCCGTCGCGGCGGTGGCATTCGCATCCGCGGAGGTCTGAACAAGTCCTACTACATCGGTGTTGCCGCGTCCATGCCGGCTGTACCCGGAATGCCCGCACCGGTAAAAGCGCTGTGCGTGGCGCCTTTCGGCATGGAAGAAGGCACATCGCAGGCCATTGAAAACCGGGAATTCGTTCTTGTGGTCGGAGAGCCGGCCCAGTTTGATTTTTTGGGATCCACGCTGCGCCATGAAGATCGGCCCGGTGAGGTGGTTGAAGCCTGGGAAGGCGAAATTGAGCTGGCGACCACCCTGGAAACTGAACTGAGTGGAGATTCCGGCACCCTGATTCCGGTGACCCTGGAATCCCGGGTCACTGAGATCGGAACCCTCGAAATCTGGTGTATCTCTCCATCAGACGGACGTCAATGGCGCCTGGAATTTAACGTCCGGGAGCACCCGAGATGAGAGGGCACGCCTTTCGACCGATCACGAGAAGCACGGGGCTTTTTTTCAGATGAATTCGCCTTAAAGGAACCGTCATGCCCCAAGGGACAACTGACAAAAGAAACTGAACATAGGAAGGGGGGAGGTCAGGGGACCAAGGGTAGCACATCCATAACATTGTCCATCAGGTCCATTACCAGAAGCCTGTTTCTCAGTAGATTTCCCCGGTTGAGCACAATTTTGACGACTTCTGAACATTCAAGGGATGCCATCAACAGGGCGGTATAGGGAAGAGTTCCTAGAGAGGCTTCGGCGCCTTTGGCCGGAGCCAGGTCTTCAGGGCCATAGATCAGACTCAGTCCCGAGTCTTCCGGGAAAACAGTGGTAATCTGCCCATAGGTTCCGGCAATGGCGGCAGAGACCAGGGGAATATTGGCAAGTTTGACGGCTTTTTCCAGAACAAACCGGTCTTTCAGATTATCCAGACAGTCCACAACAACATTTGCGCCTTCGATGAGCTGTGCACCATTCAGGGCATCGATAAAAACTTCATGAATGCGGGTCTGAACCGACGGATTTATTTCCTGAACCCTTTTTTCGGCTGTTTTCGCCTTGGAAACACCTATCCACTGCAGCGCGCTGAGAAGCTGGCGGTTGAGATTGCTGTCTTCAAAAACATCCCCGTCAATTAAGGTTAAAGCGCCGATTCCCAGACGGGCCAGAATTTCGGTTACAGCGCCGCCCAGGCCCCCCAAACCGACAACGCAAACTCTGGAGTTGAGCAGATCAACCTGGTCTTGACTGGAAAATGTTCGCATGTTCCGGGCATAGCGTTCCGGAATTCCGTGGTGGGAAAGGGCAAAAATTTCCGCCTTTCGGCCGTCATTGCTGAAATAAAGTTTTGCCGTATTTGCAATGGCCCGAGTAGATACGCCTTGGTAGGACTTCCCATCCGGAAATGATCGGGATGTCGTGCTCGGTGTGATGGAAACAGGTTCATCACTCATCGATCCCTCATTTCATCCGCCGCCAACCGGTGGAAAAATGGCAACGCGCTCTCCGCCAGTAAGCATTGCGGACAAATCGCGTTTTTGTCCGTTGACAAAAATCAGCTTGGCGGATTCGAGAGGAATCCCCAGATGAAGCGTCAGGGCGCCAATCGTTATTCCCGGGTCAATCGGAAAGCTGTCGCAGTTGTTTGGCATGTATCGGCCAAGGGATGCAAACAGCTTGATTTGAATGGATGTCTTCATATAGAATGATTTTCCAATAAAAAGAAGAGAGAATCATCATTAACAATAACATAACTCATTCCAAGACCAATCTCAATACCCCCGTGATCATTTCGGCATCTCGCAGAACCGATATTCCCGCATTTTACATGGAATGGTTCATGAAACAGATGGACAGCGGGGTATTTGAAATCCAGAATCCCTACAACGGCCGGGTATCCTGCATATCGGCAACTCCGGACAAGGTGCAGGGCATTGTCTTATGGTCCAAGGATTTCGGCCCTTTTATTCGAGGAAACTACGGCGACCGGCTCATTCAAAAAGGTTATCATCTTTTTTTCAATTTCACCGTCAACTCTACGGATCTACTTCTTGAGCCCCATGTCCCTTCCTTGTCTGAGCGGCTGGGGCAATTGACTTGTCTAAGCCGCCGATTTGATAAACGGTGCATTCACTGGCGGTTTGATCCGATTTGTTTCTATCAGTTTCATGGCCAGGAAAGGCATCACAATCTTCACGATTTTCTTCAGATCGCCGATGCTGCCGGCGACTGCGGAATTCAGACCTGCATTACCAGCTTTATGGATCATTATCCCAAAATTCACAAGCGCGTGCGAGCTATCAATGGATTCTCGTTTTTGGATCCTCCGGATGATCAAAAAATCGACATCCTGATGAAAATGGAAACCATCCTGCATTCCAGGCGCATTCGATTGTTAACCTGTTGTGAGCCTAAGTTGATGGATCAGCTTCCTCCGCATTCGAAAATCGGAAAAAGTGCGTGCATCTCCGGCCATCTTCTGGTAGAAATAATCGGGGAGAGATTCACGATAAGAAAGGACAGGGGACAGCGAATCCAGAAGGGGTGTGGATGTCAGATGTCCGTGGATATCGGATCCTACACCCGCCATCCCTGTTATCACAACTGCCTGTTCTGTTATGCAAATCCAAAAATGCGATCACATTAAGAGATCATTCCATTAACTGCTCACGGTTTTCATTGGTTCAGAAAGGCGCATAATATGCAAAAATGTACTCTGTTTGACAACTGGGGCACCTTTCACAAAGGCATGAACGCCGACAGCATTCAGATGTCTTTTGCCAACCACCTGGAATACTCGCTTTCCAAGGATCAGTACACGGCAACAAGCCGGGACCTCTATTATTCACTGGCCCTTGCCACCCGGGACCGCCTGGTGGAGCGATGGATACATACCCAGCAATGCTATTACCAACATGATGCCAAACGGGTCTATTATCTGTCGGCTGAGTTTTTGATGGGCAGGCTTCTGATCAACAACCTGATCAGCCTGGGAATATATCCGGAAGCTCAAAAAGCCATGGAAGGGCTTGATATCGACCTGGAAGAACTTTCGGAAAATGAGCCGGACATGGGCTTGGGCAATGGCGGACTGGGCCGCCTGGCCGCATGCTTCATGGAATCCATGGCTACGCTGGAGATACCGGCCTATGGATACGGTATTCGCTACGAGTTCGGCATCTTCGACCAGGCTATCCGGGATCTGGGGCAGGTGGAGCTTCCGGAAATTTGGCTGAAATATGGAAACCCGTGGGAGATTCCCCGTCCCGAATACACCCTGACGGTCCATTTCTATGGCAAGGTCAAGCAGATTACGCTGCCGGACGGGACCCTGAAAACCGAATGGGTGGATACCAGCGATGTGATCGGCATCGCCTACGACACGCCAATTGACGGATATGGCAATGAGACGGTGAACACCCTGCGTCTGTGGTCAGCCCGCGCATCCAAGGAGTTTGATCTGAAGTATTTTGAGGGAGGCGATTACCTGAAAGCGGTCGAGGAAAAAAATATCTCTGAAAACATCTCGAAAGTCCTTTATCCCAATGACCACATCTATGAAGGCCGGGAGCTTCGCCTGAAGCAGCAGTATTTTTTTGTTTCCTGCTCCATTCAGGACATTGTGCGCCGATATCTGGTGACTCACACCACTTTTGACGAATTTCCGGACAAGGTCGCCATTCAGATGAACGACACCCACCCGTCCCTGGCCATTGCCGAACTGATGCGGATATTGATGGATGACCACGGACTGGCATGGGAAAAGGCATGGGAGATCACCAACCGGACCTGCGCCTATACCAATCACACCCTTCTGGCCGAAGCCCTTGAAAAATGGCCGGTTCGCATGTTCGAGACCCTGCTTCCCCGGCATCTTCTGATCATTTACGAGATCAACCGCCGGTTTCTGCGAGAGGTGTCGGTTCGTTATCTGGGAAATGAAGATAAAATGAATCGGATGTCCCTGATTGAAGAAGGCCCGGAAAAACAGATTCGCATGGCCCATCTGGCCATTGTCGGTTCCCACTCGGTAAATGGGGTTGCCGAACTTCACAGCCGGCTGCTCAGGGAAAAAGAACTGAAGGATTTCGACGAGCTGTATCCGGGAAAATTCAGCAATAAAACGAACGGGGTTACGCCCCGCAGATGGCTTCTGGCTGCAAATCCGGATCTTTCAGTGTTGATTACCGGCCACATCGGAGAAGCCTGGATCACCGATCTGAACCAGCTTAGAAAACTGGAGCCCCTGATCGATAACCCGGATTTCATTCAGGCCTGGCAGGTGGTCAAACAGAAAAACAAGGACAGCCTTGCACAGATCGCCCTGAACCTGACCGGCGTTTCGGTGGATCCCGCGTCCATCTTCGACATTCAGGTCAAGCGGATTCATGAATACAAGCGCCAGTTGATGAATATTTTGCACGTGATTTACTGCTGGCTAAAGATCCGACAGCAACCGGACCAGGCCTTTCACCCTAGAACCTTTTTCTTTGGTGGAAAGGCCGCCCCCAGTTATGCGACGGCCAAGATGATCATCCGGCTGATCTGCCATGTCGGAGAAATGCTCAACCGGGACACCTTGACCGAAAAGCGGATCAAGGTCGTTTTTCTGCCCAATTACCGGGTATCGCTGGCAAAAAAGATTTTTCCGGCTTCCGATGTGTCCGAGCAGATCTCCACCGCAGGTTATGAGGCTTCCGGAACCTCCAACATGAAATTCGCCCTGAACGGCGCCCTGACCGTCGGCACCCTGGATGGCGCCAACGTGGAAATCCAGGAAGAGGTGGGACAGGAGAACATCTTCATTTTCGGACTGACCGCAGATGAAGTCCCTGTCATCCGTCCTTCCTACAACCCGACAGATTATTATATGAAGGACCCGATCCTGAAACAGGCGATTGACCTGATTCGGGAAGGTTTTTTCTCTCCAGAGGAACCGGATCTGTTCAAAGTCCTGATGGATAACCTCTTGAATGAAGACCGTTATCTGGTGCTAGCGGATTTCGAAGCCTACCACCAGTGCCAGATGAAAGTGGATGCCCTGTACCGGGACCGGGAACTCTGGACCGCCAAATCCATCCTCAATGTGGCAAGGGCGGGTAAATTTTCTTCGGACCGCACCATCCTGGAGTATAACCGAGACATTTGGAAAGCAGAACAGTTATCAGTCATTCGATGCGAACGGGAAGTGGTCCGTGCCTGCTGAAGCCAGATCGGAGCTCCTCCCCTGGGTTCTCATGGACCAGTATCTGAATTATCTGCTGGTCGAAAAAGGACTTTCGGACAATACCCTGGACTCCTACAAAGCGGATTTGAACCGG
>JAPLJE010000449.1 GCA_026388755.1 Deltaproteobacteria bacterium
AATGGGTGTTTGCATTTGGGGTATGCGCGGTATCGGGTGGGTTTTATGATAATTATGCGACCGTACAGGGAATCGATACCCTGATACCCGTAGATGTTTACGTTCCCGGATGTCCGCCACGGCCGGAGATGGTGATTGACGGACTGATCAGGCTGCAACAAAAGGTAATGGAAGGCAAATGGTCGGATTTCCCCAAAGGCGCGTCCCCGGTCAGTAACATTGATGAATGAAATAACGAGATATTGATAATAGCTTTATGGAAGCGAATATAACGATAAATAAATTGAACAGCCGGTTTCCGGAATCGATCGTAGAGACGCATTCTTATCGCGGAGCTGATACGGCGGTTGTCAGGAAGGAAGATCTCCTTGAAATCTGTCAATTTTTAAGGGACGACAAGGAACTTCAGTACAATTTCATGATGGACCTGACTGCCGTGGACTATCTTGGCAGGGAGCCCCGGTTCGAGGTTGTCTATCATCTCTATTCCCTGGCATTCAATCGGCGATTCAGAATCAAGACCCGGGTTTCCGAAGCGGAGTGCAACGTGGATTCCATTGTTTCCCTGTGGCCGAGCGCCAATTGGTTTGAACGGGAAGTTTACGATATGTATGGCGTGATTTTCAAAGGGCATCCGGAGTTAAGAAGGATACTGCTCTACGAGGAATTTCAAGGACACCCGCTCCGAAAAGATTATCCGATAAAGAAGAGACAGCCCCTAATCGGGCCAACCTGTTAATTTCTAATTGGTTATAGCCTAACTTATGATTGATACAGCAAAAGATCTGCATAGCGAATACATGGTGATCAACATGGGTCCATCGCATCCGGTGACCCATGGAACGGTAAAATTCCTGTTGACCCTTGAGGGGGAAACCATCATCGACATGAAAGTGGATATCGGTTACCTTCATCGGGGCTTTGAAAAGATGTGCGAGAATGGGACCTGGGAGCAGGTAATGCCCTATACCGACCGGCTCAATTATGTTTCTCCCCTGATCAATAATGTGGGGTATGCCCTGGCTGTGGAGAAACTCATCGGTATTGATGTTCCGGAAAGGTGCAAATACATCCGTGTCATCGCCAGTGAACTGGCGCGCATATCCGATCATTATACGAATATTGCCGCAAGCGGACTGGAACTTGGCGCATTTACGGCTTTTCTCTATTTTGTGGAAGCACGGGAATTGCTCTGGGACCTCATCGAAATGCTATGCGGCGCCCGCGTCACAGCCAATTACGTCCGGATTGGCGGACTCAAGAATGATTTGCCGGATGGTTTCAAGGCCAAAACCAGGGATGTGTTTAAAAGATGCCGCGAGCTGTGGGCCGATGTGGATCATCTTCTCACCAAAAACAGGATTTTCATTGACCGTGTCAGAAATGTGGGCATCATGCCCCCGGAAGATGCGATGGCTTGGGGCTTTACCGGACCCTGCCTCAGGGCATGTGGCATCCCCTATGATGTCCGCAAGTTTCATCCCTATCTTGTATATGATCAAATGGATTTTGAAGTTCCCGTCGGCGAGAAAGGGGACAATTTCGACCGGTATCTGGTAAGGATGGAGGAAATTAATCAAAGCATGCGGATTGTGGAACAGGCTCTGGAAAAAATACCGTCCGGGCCCATAAACGTCAACATGCCGGAATACAGGTGGCAATCCAAGGATGATATCAGCAATAGAATCGAGTCCTTGATATTTCATTTCAAGACCGTCACAGAAGGAATCAAACCGCCTCCCGGCGAGATTTATTCGGCTGTTGAGGGGGCCAATGGCGAACTGGGTTTCTATTTGGTGAGCGATGGGAGCGGCAAACCCTATAAATGCAGGGTCAGGCCCCCCTGTTTTCCCCTTACCGCAGCCATGCCCAAGATGGTAAAAGGCAGCTTCATAGCGGATATCGTTCCTACTTTTGACATGATTAACATGATTGGCGGAGAATGCGATAGATAACCATGGTTGCTGATCTCATAGAATCTGTTGTCAAAATATTGTTCATATTCAGCGTCAACATCGGTTTTTTTTCACCCATTCTGGGATGGGTGGAAAGAAAACAAAGTGCGCTGATGCAAGACAG
>JAPLJE010000451.1 GCA_026388755.1 Deltaproteobacteria bacterium
CGATATTATCGTCGTATCTGTTAAGGAAGCCATCCCCAATGCCAAGGTAAAAAAAGGGGAAGTATTAAAGGCTGTTGTCGTTCGTACCAAAAAAGAAATCAGAAGACCGGATGGCTCGTTTATCAGATTCGATGATAATTCTGCCGTACTGATTAATGCCAACCAGGAACCAATCGGAACTCGTATTTTTGGCCCGGTGGCCAGAGAGCTTCGATTAAAACGGTTTATGAAAATTATTTCACTGGCACCAGAAGTCCTTTAGAAACATAGGATCTTATAGGATTCTATACTGCCTGTCGGAGAAGCGGCTCATGATAAGAAATATATGTCATTTGAAAAAAGATGATAAAGTAAAAGTAATTACCGGCAAAGATTCTGGTAAGGTCAGTAAGGTATTGAAAGTTAATCGTAAAAAATGTCGCGTTTTGATCGAGAGCGTTAATGTCGTGAAACGGCATACCAAACAGAGCGCAAAAAACAGACAGGGCGGCATTGTTGAGAGTGAAGCGCCGATCCATTGGTCAAACGTTCTGTTGATGTGTAACAAGTGTATGACGCCGGTTCGGCTGAAAATCAAAAGCCTTGAAGATGGCAAAAAAATTCGGGTGTGTCGAAAGTGCAACGAATTCATAGATAAATAGGATCGTTTGCCGGAGGAATATCATGTCTCAATTAAAAGAATACTACGGAACGGAAGTTGTCCCCAAGCTGGTTGACTCCTTCCAATATAAAAACAGGATGGAAATTCCAAAACTGGATAAAATCGTCCTGAATATGGGCTTGGGTGAAGCCATTCACAATATCAAGATCATGGATTCGGCAGTTGAGGAGCTGAAAGCAATTTCCGGTCAAAAGCCGGTCATTACCCGTTCTAAAAAATCCATTGCTGCTTTTAAGCTCAGAGAAGGAATGCCCATCGGATGCATGGTAACGTTGCGGCAAGACCGAATGTACGATTTCTTTTATAAACTGGTAAACGTGGCGCTTGCGCGGGTTCGCGATTTTAAAGGCATTTCCGGAAAAGCCTTTGACGGAAGAGGCAATTATACCCTCGGCATAAAAGAGAACACCATTTTCCCCGAATTGAGTTATGATTCGATTGATGTGATCAAGGGGTTGAATGTTACGGTTGTCACCACTGCGAAAACCGATAAAGAAGGCAAGGAACTTCTTAAACTTTTAGGCATGCCGTTTAGAAATTAAAATGACGGCTGCTGAAATGGGTTTACTGATAAGTAGTTTATAAGGGGAGGATGAATTGGCAAAAAAATCGCTGATGAATAAAGCATTGAGAGCCCCTAAGTTCGGGGTCAGAGCGTATAACCGGTGTCCAATGTGTGGAAGACCCAGAGGGTATATTCGAAAGGTCGGGATCTGCCGGATTTGTTTTCGGAATTTAGCCTCTCAAGGCTCTCTTCCCGGCATAACCAAATCGAGCTGGTAACAGATCAGGGTTTATGAAAATTCAAATATTGAAATACGGTATGGGAGAAAGCAATGGCGATTAGTGACCCAATTGCAGATATGATGACAAGGATTCGAAACGCGGGAAAAGCAAAATTTACCAGTGTGGA
>JAPLJE010000559.1 GCA_026388755.1 Deltaproteobacteria bacterium
AAGCACAAAACCCACCTTCCCGCCACCGGCACTGGCCACAATCAACCGGTTGTCATCGTCTATACCAAGTTTATAACGAATGGCGGCCCGATCCCCCTTATAGGGCCTGGGCGTGACAAATCCGGTATAGACAACGGGAATCCGAATATCCGTCATTCGGGAAAAAGTTTCATCCAGTTTGACGATTGCGGCATCCGAATGGATCAGGAGCGCATCAAACCACTGGTTTAAAGCAGCGATCACCATGGATTCGTATGCATGCGTGTCATTTTTTTCGACTAGAACATCCCGCAGGCTGCATACCACCCGACTCGGGCAAAGCCTTCTTTGCCTGATTCCCTCAAATATCGGAATCAGTTCAAAACCAAAAGCCTTTCGCCCGAACGGAAAGAGTTCAATCATAAATAGATCCGGGCATTCGCGCAAAAATAAATCATAAAGCACCTGTTGTCGAGCGGCTTTGATTTGCTCAACCGTTCCGATGTCTGAATCCGATTCCAGTCTGCTGAAGTCCGGGTCCATTCTGAGTGGCAAAAGGCTCACTTCTCGAACATGATTCGGAACCGACATGTTCATAGACTCGCCTCCGGATACCAGAATGACTTCATGGCCTTTGAACGCCTTACATATCTCAAGACTTCGAAAATAATGTCCCATGCCCAGGACATGCTGACAATAAAAAACGATTTTCATATCAGATACAGATATGAGAGAGCAAAAAGGAAATGGGATACAGGCGTCACGGGTTCATCAGCTCGTACCACCAACATCTGCATTTCAGCTCTCATTCGGTGTTTGGAAGTGTTCACAGCTGAACCGATGAAGTGGATGTCTGGGACAAATCCAAAAAATTGAGGCGTTCTATTGCCAGCCTGTCGCTCAAAAATGTCAGGCAATGTAGGTGATATGGCATGAGGCATTGTCTCTCCTTGAGAAAATCGGACAGGGTGCTTTCATGATATATCAGGCTTTTGATCACGCCTTCATGGGTGACAACCAGAATTTTTTCTCCGGGCCAGCTGCTGGATGCCTCTGCCAGTGCTTCCCATCCCCTTTTCCACACACTTTGGAAAGATTCGCCGCCAGGCGGACAAAAGTCCCATTCAGATGGAATCTGTTTTGCCCATATATCCGAAAACTCCATTTTAAGCTGCGCTATTGTTTTTCCGGTCCAGTTGCCCCAGTCCTTTTCCCGAAGCCTGAAATCCAATGAAACCGGAAGTTTCAGCGTCCGGTTGATCAACTCGGTTGTTTTTCTAGCCCTGCCAAGATCGCTGGAAAGGATCCGGCTCCAGGTATTCCCTGCCAGAAGCCGTCCCCATTGCAAGGCCAGAGTTTCGCCTGCCAATGTCAACGGGCTGTCGAACTGGCCCTGAATCCGTCGACTCTGGTTCCATTCGGTTATCGTGTGGCGTAACAGGCCAAAACAGGTTTCGGGATGAAGTGTCATGAAAGGGTATAAAAGAGACCGCGGTGAACGTCCTCAGCACTCCACGGCGCCGAGTCGTCTGTCGGGGTAAGCGGGCTGCTGAGCAGACAAATCCGTAGCAGCCGAAAATACAGATTCCAGAAAATGATTTACCCCTTCAAGTGCTAGATGAAAGACTCGGTTTCCGGCCATAATCACGTGAACATTGTCCGTGTTTCCGCAAAGTCGGGCAAACGTGGGTCCAATCACCGATGCCGGATCCTTGACATGCGGAACTTCGGCCAAGGCATTCAGATAGATATCGATGCGTTCTTTCAAGGCTCGAAAATAATCCACTTCCTTTCCGATTGTCAGAGAGGTGACCGAAGAAAGATTCTTCGAGAATTCAAACAAAACATCCCAGAATTTTTTTATCAACGGAGTTTTTTCCGAATGGTCTTCCATGAAGTACGAGATGGCCCACCCGACGCTGAGGATCTTGAGAAGCTGGATCTCATATTCAATCGCAACCTTATTGATGGAATGCTCATCCGGCAGGCGGCTCAAGGCAAATTGGACGCTTTCGCGATCCAGTGAAAAATTTGCCAGGGATTCGCCAATTTCCTGTATGGATACTGGCAGCTGATTTGGGAATGTCATGATCGTCTCCAAAATATTTCGAATACCGACATTACTAACGTTGATGTACCCATACCACAATCGGAATGAACAAGGCAATAATCATCAACAATCCCGGCAGCGTCAGATACGGCGTATACCAGGGTTTTTGAAGGACGCGCGCCTTTTTCAATTCAGACAAAAACCAGTTACCCAGAAATGAAGCTGCTAGGAGTACGGCAGCCATTTTAAATAGTGAGATTACTGTGGACAATCCCATACCTCCTTCAATCAGCCCGGTTATCGCCGCGTTTGTTCTGCCAGTACCTGCCTGAAATCAGCTGCTACCTGCGGCGCGTTCAGGTCAGGGGTTTCAAAAATATCTCTGGCGCCAATCTGCGTGTTGTCATAAAAGTCTGCAATGCTGTCATAATCCATCTCTATCGCTGCACCTTGGATGGATACGCCGGCAAAAAGACCGCGGGTTCTGGAATACGAATATATCTCGGATTTCATTTCAAAGTCCGTACCAGCCCCGGCCTGTCGACCCACCGGACCGACCGCAACCGACGCGTCCGCACCCAGAGTAAATTTCCCGGCAGTAATATCATTAATACTTTTTATGGTTTTAAAGACCAGAATAATGTCGGATGACTGAGCCCCGATTTGCCAGCCGATACTTCCGCCGACCAGGGTAACAAAAACAGGATTTGTCCAATAACCGTATTTATCTCTAATAGATAGAACACCTCTGCCATAATTTCCAGCAAGGATAAACCCGATCTTGAACACACCCGGAATAACGGCGATCGCCTGAGAATTTCTCAGCAGGGAAGGCGGAATTTGATT
>JAPLJE010000388.1 GCA_026388755.1 Deltaproteobacteria bacterium
CATCAAGTGATGATAAGCTCGGGTACTCAGGTTGGAGACTTGGATAAAAACCATCAGCCTGGACCTTCAGCATGTTTTTCTATTGGAGATTTTTCGTTCATGAAAAAACACAAAGTTACCAAGACTTATAAAGAAATTAATGACAAAATCAGATCCGGCGAGGTGGTTGTGGTCACCGCTGAAGAAATGACGGATATTGTCAAACAGCAGGGCCCGGTTGAGGCGGCCCGGTACGTGGATGTGGTGACGACCGGAA
Source organism: Deltaproteobacteria bacterium (assembly GCA_026388755.1). Taxonomy (GTDB): domain Bacteria; phylum Desulfobacterota; class Desulfobacteria; order Desulfobacterales; family Desulfatirhabdiaceae; genus RAAP-1. The sequence goes on from JAPLJE010000388.1 coordinate 257, forward strand.
CTTTTGCGCCCATGTGCTCGTCCGGCGCATTTATCAATTTCGGCCACTCGACGCCCGGCATCAAGGCGTCCAAGGTCTGGATGAACAATGTTCCGGCTTATGGCGGCATTGCAGCAGTGGATTGTTATATCGGCGCCACTGAGCCCTGTGAGGATGATCCCTTAAACAAAGTTTATCCCGGCGAGTTCAATTACGGGGGCGGGCATGTGATTCAAGATCTCGTTGCCGGAAAGCGGGTATTCCTGAAAGCCACGGCCTATGGCACGGACTGTTACCCCAACCGGTATGTTGAAAAGGAAATCACTCTTCAAACCCTTCCCAATGCCGTGCTTTGCAACCCGAGAAACGGATACCAGAATTATAACTGCGCCGTGAATCTGACCAAAAAGACCGTCTATACGTACATGGGGACACTGAAACCTCGGGCCGGGAACGCCAACTACAGTACGTCGGGCTGTTCAACGACCCCTATTACCAAACCATCGGACTGGGAACCCGGATATTTCTTGGCGGAGCAGAAGGTTATGTGACTTGGCACGGAACCCAGCATAAACCCTCTGCCAAACGTACTTCCAGAGGGATTCCTGTAACCCCTGCCGGAACCCTGTGGGTCATGGGAGACCTGAAAAAAATGAGTCCCCGATGGCTGGTTGGAGTGAGTATTCTGGGATATGGATGTTCGCTGTCGGTTGGTCTGGGGATTCCGATCCCGGTTTTGAATGAGGAAATAGCTGAATATACCGGGGTTTCGGATGAAGAAATCTTTACCCAGATTCTGGATTATGGCCATGATTATCCCAACGGCATCTCCCGAAGCCTGGGCCAGGTCAGTTACGCAGAGCTGAAAAGCGGAACGATCCAGTTGAATGGTGTGGATATTCAGACCGTTCCTTTGTCCAGTATGGTTCGGGCCAGGGAAATCGCAACAACCCTGAAGGAATGGATTTCCCGCGGCGAATTTATGTTGGGCGAGCCGCAGTTTACCCTGCCGGTCTAATGGAACCCTGCCATGCCGGATCTCATCAGAACCTTTGTCGCTGTGACGCTCCCCGAGCCCCTGACTATTCTCGTGTCTGAGGTTCAACAAACGCTTAAAGCCCAGGGCTTGCGAATTGCCTGGGTGCCGCCCGGGAATGTTCACCTGACATTGAAATTTTTAGGCGATATTGAACCCGCCGATATCGATCCCATAGCTGCCGTCATGTCCGAATGCTCGCAGCGGATTGTTCCATTGACCCTTTCTGCCAGAGGACTTGGGGTTTTCCCGGACCTGCGGCGTCCGAGGGTGGTGTGGCTGGGGATAACGGGTGATGTGCCGCAGCTGATCGCCTTTCAACAGGATCTGGATACCAGGCTGGTTGCTATCGGCAAGGGCCGGTTCAAGCCTGGGGAAAGGCCGTTCAAAGGGCATCTGACGCTGGGTAGAATCAAGGTTCGGCTGGATTCCGATATTTTGGTCAAGGCGCTCAGAGAAACCGGGCGGGTCGCACATGCGTTTACAGTCGAGGCCGTCCATTTGATTCAAAGCCGGTTGACGCCATCCGGCTCAATTTACATGCCGCTCAGAAGCGTTATGCTGGGCAGTCCCGCAAGCGGTTTTTGTCAGAAAAATATAATATAGTTTCTAATTATAGAAGGAGGGCACATGAATACCATGCCGGAAAAGGAAAAAGCCGTTGATGCGGCGATGAGTCAGATAGAGCGCCAGTTCGGTAAAGGTTCTATCATGAAGCTGGGAAGCCGGATCGTACAGGACATCCCCACGATTTCCACCGGATCTCTGGCCCTGGACAAGGCCCTTGGCATCGGCGGCCTTCCCCGGGGAAGGGTGGTTGAAATATTCGGTCCGGAATCATCGGGGAAAACCACGCTGGCCCTTCATGCAGTTGCCAGTGCCCAAAAACAGGGCGGAATCGCCGCGTTCATCGATGCCGAACATGCTCTGGACCCGATTTATGCGCGCAAGCTCGGGGTCAATTGTGATGAAATGCTGATTTCTCAGCCCGATACCGGGGAACAGGCCCTTGAAATCACCGATATGCTGGTGCGAAGCGGCGCCGTCGATGTCGTGGTCATTGACTCTGTGGCAGCGTTGGTGCCCCGGGCGGAAATCGAAGGAGAAATGGGGGATTCCCACATGGGACTTCAGGCAAGACTCATGTCTCAGGCCCTGCGAAAACTGACCGGAACCATCAGCAAAACCATGACCTGCGTGATTTTCATCAATCAGATCCGTTCCAAAATCGGTGTGGTTTTCGGCAATCCTGAAACCACAACCGGCGGCAATGCATTGAAATTTTATGCATCTGTCCGGCTTGATATTCGGCGCACAAGCCCCATCAAGGACGCTCAGGAACAGATGGGGTACCGCACCAAGGTCCGGGTTGTGAAAAACAAGCTGGCCCCGCCATTCCGGGAAGCAGAATTCGATATTCTCTATGGCGAAGGTATTTCCGCTGCAGGAGATCTCCTGGATGTCGGTGTCGAGGCTGGTATCATTGAAAAAAGCGGTTCCTGGTATGCCTATCAGGGGGAGCGGATCGGGCAGGGCCGACAAAACGTCAAGGCCTATTTCGTCGAGAATCCGGAGACCTATCAATCCATTTTGATCCGGGTCAGAGAAAATATGGGGCTTGTCGTCAAGAAGGAAGATACGTCTAAACAGACTATTAAGGCTGAAGGCTGAAGACAATTAAGGCTGAAGGATTAGAATTGTTATCCATATTTTATTGTTTTAATCAAATTGCGATCATGCATGTTTTTTCCCTCAGCCTTTTGTCTATTAACCTGTTTATATTTTAATGGAGCCATTTATGACAGGCAACGAAATACGCGGACAATTCCTGGAATATTTCAAAAAACATTCACACCAGCAGGTCAGAAGTTCATCCCTGGTTCCTCAGGATGATCCCACCTTGTTATTTACCAACGCTGGCATGGTTCAGTTCAAGCGCACGTTTCTCGGAGAGGAAAAACGTGGTTATGACCGCGCCGTGACCTCCCAGAAATGCGTCCGTGCAGGCGGCAAGCACAATGACCTGGAAAATGTCGGCTATACGGCTAGGCACCACACGTTTTTTGAAATGCTGGGAAATTTTTCTTTCGGGGATTATTTCAAGGAAAAAGCCATTGAATTTGCCTGGGATCTCTTGACCAACGGCTATGGCCTGCCGGCGGATAAACTGTATGCCTCCGTGTATCTGGATGATGACGAGGCTTACGGCTTGTGGCATAAAAATATCGGGCTACCGGAAGAGCGGATTGTCCGGTTCGGCGAAAAGGATAATTTCTGGGCCATGGGAGATACCGGCCCCTGCGGCCCCTGTTCGGAAATCCTGATCGATCGGGGTGAACGCTACGGATGCGGACAGCCGGAGTGCCGGGTGGGGTGCGACTGCGACCGGTATCTGGAGATCTGGAATCTGGTGTTCATGCAGTTCAACCGGGATGAAACCGGCAAAATGACGCCTCTTCCCAAACCCAGCATCGATACGGGCCTGGGTCTTGAGCGGATCGTGTCCGTTGTTCAGAATGTGCCCACCAATTATGACACCGATCTGATCATGCCCATCATGAAAGAGGCGGAGGCCCTCTGCGGGAAACGTTTGGGGGATTCCCATGAAAGCGATGTGGCCATAAAGGTCATTGCCGATCACAGCCGGGCAGCCGCATTTCTAATCGGAGACGGGGTTTTGCCGTCCAATGAGGGCAGGGGATATGTCCTTCGGCGGATCATGCGACGGGCCATTCGGTACGGCCGGAACATCGGTCTGACCCGGCCGTTTCTTCACAAGACTGCTGGGGCTGTCTGCGATCTCATGAAGCCCGCCTACCCGGAGCTTTCCGATGCCTTTGCCTTCATAACGAATGTGATCCAGAACGAAGAACGCCGGTTTTCCGAAACCCTGGACAATGGCCTCAAGCTGTTAAATGATACGCTTCAGGACATGAAGGCCAAAGGCCAGACAGAGGTTCCCGGGAATGTGGTGTTCAAGCTCTACGACACATTCGGGTTTCCGGTGGACATTGTTCGGGACGTGATTCGGGATGAACGCATGAGCGTGGATATGACCGGTTTTGAATCAGCCATGGAAGCCCAGCGGGCCCAATCCCGGTCCGTTGCGAAATTTGCCAGCGCTGGAGATGCGTTTGTGCAGCTTTCAGCTGGCGGGATCCGTCCGGAGTTTGTGGGCTATCGCCTGCAATCCTGCATTGCGACCGTGCTGGTTCTGGCAACTGATGGCCGGGAAATTCCGGAAGCTTCGGTCGGAGAGCGCATCGATATCGTTACCGCCATCACTCCGTTTTACGGCGAATCCGGCGGCCAGGTCGGGGATGTCGGAACCATTACCGGAGGCGATTCAAATCCCGGACTTGAGATCCGTGTAACCGGAACCATTAAGGACCCGGCTGGAATCATCATTCATCACGGAACGGTTCTCTCTGGGTGCATTCGAAAAGGAGATGCCGTTACCCTTACGGTCGATGCCGTTCAGCGCGAAGCCACGGCTTGCAACCACACGGCCACCCATATTCTTCATGCTGCACTGCGCACGGTGCTCGGAGACCATGTCAAGCAGGCGGGATCACTGGTCAGCTCTGAAAGGCTTCGCTTTGACTTTACCCATTTTTCCCAGGTGGATTCTGATTCTCTGGATCAAATCGAAAGAATGGTGAATCAGCGGATTCGGGAAAACGTTCCGGTTCATATAGAAGAAATGGATGCCGAGGCTGCCTTTAAAACCGGCGCTACCGCCTTGTTTGAGGAAAAATACGGGGCCCGGGTCCGCGTCATCTCACTGGAGACTTTCAGCAAGGAACTCTGCGGCGGAACGCATACTCAGCGCACCGGCAACATCGGAGTGTTTAAAATCATTTCAGAAGCCAGTGTGGCTTCCGGGGTCCGGCGCATCGAAGCCTTTACCGGCGAAGCGGCCATGGAGCATATACTGAAGTCGTTTCGCATGATACAGGAGAGCGCCGCACAGCTGAAAATCAAGCCCGAAGATATCCCCTTTCGCATTGAAAAAATGCTGTCCAATCAAAGAGCCCTTGAAAAAGAAGTGGAAAAGCTCAAATCGCAATTGACGGCAGGCTCAATGCATGCGGCGATGGATGACATCCAGATGATTCAGGGCATCTCGGCTCTGGTGAAAAAAGTCTCGGCCGATTCGCCGACTGCGCTTAGGGATATTGGGGATCAGTTTAAGGACAAAATCCAATCCGGGGTTGTGGTTCTGGGAAGCGAATCTGCCGGAAAAGTCCTTTTGATCGCTCTGGTAACCAAAGACCTGGTCAAGCGGTTTCATGCCGGCAACATCGTCAAAGAGATTTCCGCCGTTGTCGGTGGCAGCGGCGGCGGCAGGCCCGACATGGCTCAGGCAGGAGGTACACGGCCGGATAAACTGGATGATGCCCTTAAAAAAGCCCTCGAGGTGATTGGCAGAGGGTAAGTCCTGTCATCTTTACCCTCTTTTATACAAGGCTCCGATGGGATTACCCTCCGGGGCTTTATTTGTCGGTGCGCTTGTCCCGCTTTTTTATAAAGGGAGGACAGGGCACTTAATGGATTAAAATATTTCGGGATATTGGAATTCGCGATGACATCGGATCGCATCGCTGTGCGCGGCGCCAGGCAGCACAACCTGAAGAATATCGATGTGGATATTCCCAGAAATCGGCTGGTTGTGATCACCGGCCTGTCGGGGTCCGGAAAATCCTCTCTGGCCTTTGATACCTTATACGCCGAAGGCCAGCGCCGGTATGTGGAATCCCTGTCCACTTATGCGCGCCAGTTTCTGGAGCGCATTGAAAAGCCGGATGTGGATTTTATTGAAGGTCTTTCCCCGGCCATTGCCATTGAGCAAAAAACCGCAAGCCATAATCCCCGGTCAACCGTTGGAACGGTTACGGAAATCTATGACTACTTAAGACTGTTGTTTGCCAGAGTCGGAATCCCTCACTGTCATCGGTGCGGAAAACCGATTGTCAGCCAGAGCCTGGATCAGATGGTGGACCATTTGATGTCCCTTGATTCGGGCACGCGAATCATTCTTCTGTCGCCTCTGGTGGCGGGTGAGGTCGGTGGTCATGAAAAGCTGTTCAAACAGCTCGTTCGCCAGGGGTTTTCAAAGGTTCGCGTGGACGGCGCGCTTCGGGATATCGAAGAGATCGGAACCCTGAACAAAAAGGCCAGGCACACGATTGATGTGGTGGTGGATCGCCTGATCATCAAGCAAGGGCTTCAGAACCGCCTGGCCGACTCTCTGGAGCTGGCCCTGTCTCAGTCGGGCGGTCAGGCAATGATTGATATCGCGGGCCAGGAACCCGTTCTGTTCAGCGAAAAAGCCGCCTGTGTCGCCTGCGGGGTCAGTTATCCGCCGTTTTCACCTGCCAGCTTTTCCTTTAATTCGCCGCATGGCGCCTGTCCCCGGTGTGACGGGCTGGGTTCGACAACTGCCGTGGATCCGGATCTCATTATTCCCAATCCGGAACTGTCCCTGAGGGAAGGCGCAGTAACACTCTGGGCAAAACGCGATTCCTTTCATTTCATCGAGTTTCTGGATGCCTTGACAGCCGCCTACGGGACGGACATTTATACCCCGTACAAGC
>JAPLJE010000273.1 GCA_026388755.1 Deltaproteobacteria bacterium
CGGCGTCCGATGGTCCATCCAGTCTGGTTTATTGAAATCCGGTTCGCTTCTTTTGACCCAGTTTCGCCATTGTCCCTCGGGCACGTAGTTCTCCACCTTGCAGGCCAGGGTGCAGGCCCTACAGTCAATGCATGCCGATGAATCAATGACCATTGCCAGTTGTTTGTTCATACCGCTCCTTTTCTGGCCACCTGTATAAAGGTTTCATGCATGGCCATGTTGCCGGAAATCGCGTCGGCATAATCTTCAATCAATTCCGCAATACAGGCTCCTTTTCCATAAATACGGGTCAGACCTTTTGAAAGCACGCCAAACCCGCTGGCCATGTAGACCGTATCTTCTCGAATGCCGTTTTTCAGGCTGACGCTGAGTTCGCCTTTACCGGCCTTGCTGGAGACCTCGACCCGTTCGCCGTCTTTCAAACCCAGTTTTTTTGCGGCCGCGGGGTGCATCCACAGGGAATTATCCGGCATGAATTCATTCAGCAGCGCATTGTTCTGTGTGGTGCAGTGGGTAAAATAGGCGTTTCGTCCCACCACCAGACGGAACTGGTTCACGGGATTGGGTTTGGGCGATTGGTAAACCGGGAGGGGATCGACCCCCATCTGGGCATATCGTTCATTGTAAAGTTCAATTTTTTTGGAGAGGGTTTTGTATATTTTTCCCTCATAAAGCCCATAAAGCTTGCTGGGATTGTAATATACCCCGTCTTCCCGAATGGCGCGCTCGGCGTCCGGAAGGAGTTTGAACTGCTGTTTGCGGTATTCCTCAATGGTAAAGTCAAAGTATTCGGCCAGCTTCATCCGGCCGGCCAGTCCTTTAAGAATATCAAATATGGGTCTGGATTCATAGAGCGCCGGAATCACCGGATCCCGTGCCACCACACAGGCGCAGGCCGCCGACCCCTGAAGGCCGCTGGCAGGGTCCTGGCGTTCCAGCACGCTGGGCGCAGGAAGAACCAGGTCGGACATCCAGGCCGTATCGCTCATGGCGATGTCCACGGTCACGATGAAATCGAGCTGTTTCATCATTTCGATGGTTTTCTGGCGGTTGGCCACCGACTGAAGGGGGTTATACCGATAGATAAACCAGCCTTTCACCGGATAGGGTTTCTGGCTGATAATGGCATCCCGCATGTGTTTGAAAGCGCCTTCTTCCTCAAACATCATGTTAGCCATGCCTTTGTCCAGCCGATTTTCCGGATTGTCGTCATAAAAAGGGGCTTCGGGAAGCTCAGGGTTGGAAAGACCGACCTGTCTGGCTGCCAGCAGGCCGCCGGGGGTATCCCAATTGCCCAGAAGCGCGTTGACAATGGCCATGGTTCGCCGGATCTGGGTGGAATTGACATAATCCGAGGTTCTCCGGCCAGGGTAGACGATGGCCGTCGGCGCGGCCGCGGCCAGTTCTCTGGCGATCCGGCGGATATCGGCAGCCGGAATCTCGCATTCTTTTTCAGCCCATTCCGGAGAATACTGACACACATGTTCTGTCAACTGTTCAATGCCAAAGAGTTTTTCCTGAGCGTATTTTTCGTTGTAGAGTTTTTCCGAGGTGATGACATGGCAGAGTGCCAGAAAAAACGCCATATCCGTTCCGGGTCGAATGGGGTGCCATTCATGGGCAAGACCCGCGGTCTTGGTAAACCGGGGATCCAGGACAATGATTTTACAGCCGCTTTTCTTAGCAGTCATCAAATCGATGGTGTCCGGTGTGATCAGGGCTTCAAAAGGATTGGCCCCGGATATGATGATATATTTGGTATGAAGAACGTCCGCAAACGGCACTTCGCCGAATGTGTCCAGATAGGCCCGATTCCGGCTTAACAGACAGGAGGATTCGTGAGTGGTGACGTTATATGAGCCAAAGACCTCGGCAAACCAGTGAACAAAGAGGGACTGGGAATCCGAACCCGGCGTGAACATGACCCCGCAGCGGGTATATTTTTCGGCGATCTCCGTCATTTTGGCGGCGGCAAGATCCAGTGCCTGGTCCCAGGAAATCCGTTCCCATTTGCCTTCTCCCCGCTCGCCTTTTCGAAGCAGCGGGTATTTGAGGCGATCGGGATCATACACTTGCTGAATGCCGGCGTTGCCGCGGGCGCAGAGCATTCCCCGGGATTTCAGAAATTTTGGATTGGGGTCCAGCTTGGTGATCACGCCGTTTTCAACTTTTGCCACAAGCCCACAGGCATTCAGGCACATTCCGCACACTGAATACCGGAATTCGGTCGTTGTGGAAGCCTTCTTTGTTTCATCGGGCGTCAGTGCTGACAGCACCGGTGCCTTGCCGCCCACTGCGGCTGCGGCAGTGGCTGCTCCCGACCATTTGAGAAAACTGCGGCGCGAAAGCGGGATTTCGATGGGGGATGTCATGAAACGTCTCCTTGATGTTGGGCTGATACGCAGAAGGCTAAAGTTGAACGGCTGAGAGCCATGGGCTCGACAGTTGCCCATAGCTCTCAGCCAACTTTCTATTTACATTTTGCCGGTGACGGCGAGTCAAACGCATGTTCATACAAGTAAGCGTGGATATCGCCGAGATCTTCCGGTGTCAGTTTATCCCATTCTGTCTTGCAGGGAAATTCCTTGTATTTGTCCTTGGCAAAAACAGCATCCCACTGGGCCTGGGTTTTGTTGGAAGGGCTCATCTCCTGGGCTTTGCCGCCTTCCACATGGCAATCACGGCAACTTTTCCGAAAAGTGTTTTTCCCTTTCCGGCTGTTGCCTTTGTCTGTTGCCAGAAGGCTGCCTGCAAATACGAAAATCAGTGCCAGTGAAACAAGGGTTAACATCGTGCGTTTCATTTCTTTTTCTCCTTGAAAATAGTGTTTGATGGGTTATGTCTAAAAGCGAATGGTTGCCGACAGGTATGCGACCCATACTTTGTCATAAATGGCATTCAGCGAATCAAAGGCTGTGGCACTTGAGATGCTGACAGGCTCTCCGAGCGGATTGCCGCTGCCGGTATAGTCATAATCGAAATACTGGCCACCGAGTTTGATAAAAAAATTATCCTTGTAAATGGGCTGAATATAGTAAGCTTCATAAACCTGTCCTCTGGCTGCCAGCTTGCTGCCAACCAGGGAATCCTCGGCGCCGGTAAAATTGAACCAGTATTTGGATCCCCAGTTATATTCCAGACCCAGTCTGGCTTCCAGCGGCATGGGAAAGATCGCGCCGGCATAGATACTGTAACCGTCCCGGGACTGAAGATCGCCGTTTGAACTCAAAAGGCCCTGTCCCAACAGTGCATAATAAGGATTTTTGGATATCTGGGAAGGGCTGGTATGGCTCCAGGATGGGGCTAAAAACAAATCAATATTGGCCAATTTTTCACGCAGATTGGTCTTTAAAAGCATGTATGCGGCATCC